>DQSP01000021.1 GCA_015663215.1 Sulfurimonas sp. | reverse complement strand
TTTTAGACCTTTTTCATAGTTTGGTCCACCACGACGAACGTAGATTTTAATTCCAACTTCTTTCATTTTGTCAGCATACTCTTCAAAAGCCTGAATAATACCTGTGAATGTTTTTGCAACATCTGTAAAGTTTGCAATAGCACCACCAATGATTAAAATTTTCTCACGTCCTTGAGCATCTTTTTCTCTAGTCATTAAGTCTAATAAAGTTTCTGCATAAAATTTTGTTTCGCCTGTAGTTGGACCACCTGAGTATTCACCATAGTTAGCAAGATCTTCAATACCTGCAAAATCAGCAATAGTATCAGCATAAACAACTGAAGCACCACCACCGGCAACCATAGTCCAGATTCTAGCTTCTGGTTTGAGTAGAGTAAGTTTAAGTGAAGCACCCGTTTTAGCATCAGCTTCTTCGATAGCTTCTACTTCAGGAGACTTAGCTTCCATACCAAACGCAGTAGGATACTCAACATCACCCCACTCTTCTACCATCATAAATCCAGCAGTGTCATCTAGTTTAGCAACCATGTCTAATAACTCAATTTTATTTCCTTGCATAACAAAAGGATTAATTTCAAGGTATGCAAAGTTTAGTTCACGGTATGCCTTGAAAAAACCAATACAAAATTCAGCAAAAGCTTTTTTATCTTTATCTGCTACATCTTTAGGAACATTAGCACGAATCTCTTTTGCTATCTCTTCTTCAGTTGCAGTAATTGGAAATGCAACTTCTACAACTTTTGCATCCCAGTTTTCTTCAATTGCGATTCCACCTTCTGCTGACATATAGATAACATCATCGTCACCTACACATGTAGCAGAAACATAGTACTCTTCAGATTGTTCATGAGGAGTAAATGGCTCAACAATAAAGTTAGTTAGCTTATCAACAGATGGCTCACCAGTAGGCTTATCACCATCAAATGAGAAATAAACACTCTGATCGCCAGAAGATTTTTCATCTATCCAAGAAGCAGCTTTAGCTAATGTTACATCACCTGGCTTTTTGTCTTTAAAAAGAACTAAATCATTCATACCGCGCTTACCAAATAACATATCTGGTTTTGCAACTAGTTTTTTCTCTTTAATCCAAGATGCAGTTTTTGCAGCTTCTTTAAGTTCTGCTCCATTTTGAACCATTACTGTTTCATATGCATAAGTAAAGTCTGGAAAGTATTTATCCCAATGTTTTGCTAAGATTGACTTAGCATCATATTCGCGTATCGCTTTTTGAGCCATGTGAAATTCCCTATTTTAATATTTGTAGGGTATTTTAGCGTAAAGTTATTAAATTAATAGGTTCTCTTTATAGTAAGTATAAAAGAGGCTTACTTCTTGTTTAGATTTGTAACATTTGCTTTATATAAAATACTATTTCCGTAACTAATAGTAACACTGCTCTCTTTTTTACCATGAGCACTTATTTCATCAAGTAAAATATACTGACATTTAGTAACACCATAGTACTCTAATCGCTTTTGCATTTTCATATCTGTACTTAGACATAAAATACCTTTTTTCTTTAGAATATCAGATAACTCTTTTGCCACATGCATCTCATATGCAAAATGTTTTTTAGGATTAGGCATAAATCTATAAAGTTCTTTGTTAAAAAAAACAAGTAATGTATTTGTAATCAAGAATATAAATGAAAGTACAAATGCTAATTTATATGTTTTTCTGTACATCTTTAGTCGAACACGATAAGAACTAATAAAGGACTGTGCAGCTAAAGGTAATGCAATTATAAGATAAGGAGCAAAATGTTCTAAAGGCATTCTTTGTCTAAATGAAAGTATAAGAGATAGTATTAGAACTGTTGATGAAAGGTACCAAAGCATATCAATTTTAGAGCTTAAATACCTTCTATAAAGAGCATAAAAAAGGTAAATAAAAATAATAGGGGTAAATATAGCACCATATACACCGATGGTGTCTAAAAAATGTCCTTGTGGTAAACCTGTAACTTCAAAACCATATAAATAACTTGTTAGAAAATAGAGCACTAGCACATAAAAAAAATTATACTTCTGCTTTTGCATACTATAGTATACGGCTAAACCTAAAAAGAGATACACAAAACCTATATCAGTTAATGCATACACAAAGAGTAAAATATTTAAATATCGTTGTGGAACTTTTTCACTTAGGTATACAAATAATAGAAGCCCAAAAATTATCATTCCCGCAGAATTTATGACTATTGCGGCACTTACAACACCGGGTAAAAGGATAAAGACTAAAAGAAGCCAAAGTCTGTTTCGTTCTAGGCTAATATAGCGTTTAGAAATTTCATACATCAAAACAGCACTCAAAAGGTGAAAGACTATCATCACAAAACGCAGAGCAAAGTCATTATGACCAAAAATATTTAAAGAAAGTTTTGTTAAAGATGATAAAACCGAAAAATCTCCATACAACAAAGAAGCTTCTTCGTATGATATTGAGATATGTGATGCCTCTAAAAACAGGATGATTGCATCTGCTCCTAAAATCAAGAAGAAGATATATCGAGACATCATAACTTTAAAAAATTTCCTATAATTTCATGTCCGTATTCACTCATAATTGATTCAGGATGAAACTGAACACCATATATCTTTTTGTCTTTTACTTTTAATGCCATAATCTCTTCATCATCTGTACTAATAGCCGTTGCTTCTAGTGACTCCGGAAGAGAGTCTTTTTCAACGATAAGAGAGTGATAACGTGTAGCGATAAACTCTTGTGGTAAGTTTTTAAAAATTTCACAATCTGATGTTTGTTTCATTGTCGATGTTTTTCCATGCATCATATTTCTTGCACGAACAACATGTCCACCAAAAACTTGAGCGATGCTCTGATGCCCCAAGCATATACCCAGTATTGGTAGTTTATCTGCAAAGTATTTGATAGTTTCAAGTGTTATACCCGCTTCATCAGGAGAGGCAGGACCAGGGGAGATAATAATCTTCTCAGGATTAAGGTTTTCTATCTCTTCTACACTGAGTTCATCATTCCGTATTATCTTTAAGTCAGCACCCAGTTCACGACAATACTGTACTATGTTATAGGTAAAACTATCATAGTTATCTATCATTACAATCAAAAATATTCCTTAGGAGTTTAGTGACTTATTATAACATATTTACAAATCACTCTACTTACAAGGGCCTGCTATTAAATTGTCTTTATTTTTTGAAACTGTTTTAGCTCCTATACCTTTGACTAACATAAGTTCATTCACTTTTTTAAAACAGTGCCCTTTTCTAAAGTCAACTATTGCTGATGCTTTCACATTTGCAACACCCTTTAAAGTTTTTAGCTCTTTGAGCGAAGCATTGTTTATATCTACACTAGCGAATAAAAAGCTCGTTGTAAAAAACAGAAGAGCTAAAACTTTCATCCAAATTCCTCTATTTTCTAAAGCGTTTAAAAACTCTTTTGAAGTCTATCTTCACACCACATTTAGTATCAAGGAACTCATACACTTCTTCACTAAAATCACCCTGTTTATCATACTCTTTGCCATCAAGTTTATATACCTTTGCAACAAGATCCTCTGGATAAACTATGATGTAGTACTTCACTTTTTCAGCTTCATATACATCAAACTTATAAGTCTCATCTCTTTTAGCTGTAGAAGGGCTTATGATTTCTACTACTATTTCCGGTGCTTTAGTAAGATAGCTGTCATTTGTTTCCCCACATGTCAGTACTATGTCAGGTCTTAAAATAGTATCATCACTTACTTTATAGTCCACCTCACCCAGAACTTCACATAAAGGACATTCATCAAGTTGTTCTCGTAAATTATATATAAGTTCACTTGCCAAACTCTGATGTTTTCTCATAGGAGCAGGACTCATAGCGATGGGATGTCCACTCATTAACTCCCAGTCACCTTTCCAGAGTTTATATTCATTGTATGTATAATGAACTTCTTCTAATCGTAATACACCCATATTTTTCCCACCTTATAGTCATTGACATTTATAAGTATTATATCGTAAAAAATCAATCTAATTTAAGCCTTTCTTGACAGACTCTTACAGCACTTTATTAATGCGATGATCAAACTCAGGAACGATTTTCTTTAGAACTTCTAGTTGATTTGAAGAGTGTAATAATTCTTGTATATCAGCATTTAACTCCTTTATGTCGTACACCGTAGGACTCGCTACTGTGATAGACTCATAGTCAGTAGAAGCATCGCTTCCATCGATCAAAAGCTCTTCATAAAGTTTTTCACCTGGACGAAGACCTGAAAACTCTATTTTAATATTTGGCTTGCCACTTAAGTCTATCATCTTTTGTGCTAGGTCTACTATTTTTATAGGTTCACCCATATCCAAAATAAATATTTCTCCGCCACTTCCTATGGCTCCAGCTTGAAGAACCAACTCACATGCTTCAGGAATAAGCATAAAGTAACGGGTGATATCAGGATGGGTTACTGTTATGTTTTTTCCAGCTGCTATCTGTGCTTTGAACTTAGGTATGACACTTCCACTACTTCCAAGTACATTACCAAAACGCACAGCCACTATATCTGTACCTTGTCCATTAGAATTTTG
>DQSP01000046.1 GCA_015663215.1 Sulfurimonas sp. | reverse complement strand
CATTGTCTCAACTGAAATCTGATTCTCTTCAAAGAGTTTTGTAACACGTGCTAAAACACCAGTACGGTCTGAAACATTTATGCGCAAGTAGTACTTTGAGTTGATGTCATCGGGTGATTTTAGAGTGAGTTTATCTCCCTCCATCGGTCTGTTAAACCCAAGCATAGGAGTTGATTTTCCACTTCTTGCGATGTCTATGATGTTTGCTACAACAGCAGAAGCAGTTGCATCGCCACCAGCACCAGGACCATAATAAAGAGTCTCCCCTACCTTATCACCTACAACAGAGATAGCATTCATAACACCATCTATTTTTGCTATCATCTCATCTTGTTTTATAAGACATGCATGAACACGAAGTTCCACTTCATTTTCATCTTTTTTAGCGATACCCAGAAGCTTGATTGCATAACCAAACTCTTTAGCAAATGCGATGTCTTCACTACGAACATTGTCAATTCCCTCTATGAGAATATCTTCAGGTTTAGCGTCAATTCCATAAGCAATAGAAGCAAGGATGAGAAGTTTATGAGCCGCATCAAATCCACCAACATCAAAAGAAGGATCAGCTTCTGCATACCCTAAGTCTTGTGCTTCTTTTAGTATAGCGTCATATGAAACGCCATGGTTTGTCATCTCAGTCATCATGTAGTTACAAGTACCGTTCATGATACCCATAATAGACTCGATGTGATTAGCAGATAACCCATCACGAAGTGCATTGATGATAGGAATCCCACCAGCAACAGATGCCTCATACTCAAACGCGATATCTTTTGCTATAGCTTGAAGCTCATAACGATGGTAAGCAAGGAGTGCTTTGTTCGCAGTAACAACTGCTTTACCTGCGTTTAGTGCCTTCTTAACTACTTCAAATGGCTCGTCAACACCACCCATAAGTTCAACAACAATGTCTATCTCTTTATCTTCTAAAATATCATCTACATTATCGGTGATAATGATATCAAGACCTCTGTCTTTTTTGAGGTTTTTAACAACACCACTTTTGACAACGATGTCCTCGCCAGCACGAGCAGAAATAATCTCTGCATTATCTCTTAAAATCTCAGCTACACTTGTTCCTACTGTTCCAACACCAATTATTCCGACTTTTATCATTATTTTTTTTCCTGCTTATCTTCATCTTGAAACTGTTTTAAAAACTCTTTTATATTTCTTGCTGCTTGACGGATACGGTTATCGTTTTCTATGAGAGCTATACGAACATAACCCTCTCCATACTCACCAAAACCAATTCCTGGTGCTACGGCAACTCCTGCTTCTGTAAGTAAACGCTTTGAGAACTCTAAAGAACCAAGGTGCATAACACACTCAGGCATTTTAGCCCATGAGAACATAGTTGCTTCATTTTTCTTTATATCCCAACCCGCTCTTTGAAATGCTTCGATAAGAACTTCTTGTCTGTGGTCATACTTATTTGTTATATCTTTTACGCACTGCTGATCACCGTTAAGTGCAACAGTAGCTGCAACTTGAATAGGAGTAAACATCCCATAATCAAGCCACGACTTAATCTTTTGTAGTGCACCAATGAGCTTAGTATTTCCAACAAAGAAACCTACACGCCATCCTGCCATGTTATAAGATTTTGAAAGAGTAAAAGACTCAACTGCAACATCTTTAGCTCCTGGAACTGACATGATAGATGGTGTTACATAGCCATCAAAAGTGATGTCACCATAAGCTATATCTGAAATGATGTAAAATCTCTTCTCTTTAGCCATAGCAACAAGACGTACATAAAACTCAGGAGTTACAGTCGCTGTTGTTGGGTTATGAGGAAAGTTTACTAAAACATACTTAGGTTTAGGACTACTCTCTTTAAAGACACGTTCAAGGTTCTCAAAGAAGTGATCTTCATCAATTCTATACTTCTCATCAAACTTTATACCAAATTTCACAACATTTCCACCAGCGAGTATAAAAGAAAACTCATGAATAGGATAAGTAGGGTCTGGAACCACCGCAACATCACCAGGATTTGTGATAGCATAAGTTAAGTGAGCATAACCCTCTTTAGAACCCATAGTTGCTACACATTGAGTCTCAGGGTCAAGCTTGCAGTCATAACGACGTTCATACCAGTCTGCTATTGCTTGGAGAAGTTTAGGTATACCCTTAGAAGTAGAGTAGCCGTGTGTTTTAGTTTTTTGGGCTGATTCAACAAGTTTTGCACGAATATGCTCTGGAGTATCACCATCAGGATTACCCATAGAAAAGTCTATTACATCTTTTCCAGCACGACGTTCTCGCATTTTAATGTCGTTAACCTCAGCAAATACATACTTCGGTAATCTCTCAACTCTGTTAAATTTTATCTCATCAAACATATTTAGCCCTCTAAATTTATTACTGACATTTTATCTAAATAAATTGAGAATAAGCTAATACTACTTTGCACCTTTGGGTTTAAGTATCAGTTTATCACGAATATTTTTCATAGTATAAAGGTCTGCTATTTTTATATACTTTGCATTTTTGGGAATATGAAGTTTCATATTACGATGAATTTTACTCTCTCGGATTACTTTTAAAAGATGCAGTGATGCATCATAATAAGCAATATATGGGTACCAACTATTGCGACGACTACTCAAGATATCAAGAGTTTTTATTTTTGAAACATTGAGCCAGTGAGCATAAGGAGAACGCTTTAAGCTACTTTCTTCTTGTGCAGTTAAGATTTCTATGTCTAAAAACCCCTTATCCATATCTATAACATAAGTCCATTCATAAGCAGAGTTTCGTTCTATGTCTATAATTTTACAAGCACTTTTTTGTAGTTCTTCTTCTAAAACAAGAGGATCTGTTGCATACTCTGATGTTAGTGCTATATTCCATGTAAATTCTGAAGCATCAAGATTTGAAGCTATTGTAACATAGCGATAGTAGCCAATATTTCTTAGAGTGTCACCCATAAGTTTTACAAAAAAGAGTGGTGCTCCACTTGTCTTAAAGTTAAGTCTAAGTTCACTCGGTTTAGAAAAAAATAGTTTTAAAAGTCCATTGTCTTTCAATGTTTGCACCACTTTTACAGAATCTACTCTCTCATTTTCATAAAAATCAGTTTCGGGCTCAAAAATCACTTTTATAAATTGACTATTTTCATTATATGTTTCTTCATCTAAAAAACTTTTTATCTTCAAAATAAGTGGATTTTCATTTACCTGTACTTCTTCAAATACTTCTACATCTAAAGCATATACAAAATTGACAATTAGGAAAAAACCTAATAGTATTTTTACCATTTACTACCTCTGTTTAATCTTTTGAACTCACTAGGAGAAATAGCTTTTACACTACCATCTTCATATAAATAGCGTATGTTATTCTTGGATTCTATTGTGACTTCTTCGCCATTTATAAATATCTTAATGTAACCATGACCAAGAATGAGTAACCATTTTTTTTCTGGGTCTAATTGAATTTCACCCTGAAATGTTTTTTGATTCTTTTTGTTTGTTTGGACATCTATATACCCTAACCAAACTTTTGACTTCGTAACAATTTTAAATGATTTTGCAACTGCTTGAGTTTCCTCTATAGGCTCAATGATATTTTGAGTACTGTTAGCTTCATTTGTGAGGTTATTTTCAGTTGTTGTGTTTAAATCCTCTATTGTGTTAACTGGCCTAATACTCTCTTGTACTTTTTGAATAAGAACATCATCCATGACCTGTTCTTTCACTTTCTCTTCCCCGAAAAATCCGCTCTGGTACATCATAACAATTGAAAATATACTTATTACAATAATCATATAAATTGTATTGGATTTATTTTTCTTTTGTGGTAAGACTAAGAAACCTTCATCTGAATTCAATGCCTCTTTATCATCAAAATAAGCTATACCAGCAGATTTAAGAGAGGAAAGATCTATATGATACTCTTTTTCTAAAATAGAGATAAACCCTACAAACTGTACTCGTAATAAACCATCAAAGTTATGCCCAAGAATTGCTTTTACATGTAAGACTGGGATATGTGTATCCTCATATATCTTCTGTGCACCTATACTCTTTAACTTTTCTAGCTCTTCACTCATTATCGCATCCTATCCATTAAAATTGCTCCTGCTACACTTACATTAAGAGAGTCAAATTCATGTTTCATTTTTATACTTACTGCACAGTCTAGTTTGGAAACTATACGAGAAGTAAGACCTTCCCCTTCACTTCCTAAAACAAGTATCTTTTTCTTATCTATGCGAGTTTCTCTTATGTCCATACCACTCATATCAGCACCATAAGTTGTAAAACCTGACATTTTAAAGTCATTTATCACATCGTGAATATTATTTTCAATGGCAAAAGGCATATCATAGAGAGCCCCCGTACTTGTTCGCATAATAGTATCAAGTGGAAGTTGTTTTATACCACAGGCGATGATTCCATCTACTCCTAAGGCATAAGCACTACGAATAAGTGCTCCAATGTTTCCTACATCTGTGACTCCAGAAAGGAGGAGTACAAACTTCTTCTCTAAAAGGAAATCATAGGGCTGAAGATGAACATCATCAACCTCCGCTAAAAAACCTTGATGTGAAGCATTTTTACACATCTTTTGTGCCGCTTCATTTGGAATACGTTTTATCTCAAAGCCCATTTTCATAAGACGAGAGTATTCTTTTTTCTCTAGCTCTTTTGCTAGATAAAGTGTTTTGATTTTATTTGGATATTTATTTATTAAATAATATATTGGTTGTTTTGCATAAATTAACATGTAAGTATTCTATCTAAAAAAAGTGTTAATTAAGTGATGAAAATCTATTTTTAAGAAAAAACTATAGCTCCAGTAATCTTTTATAACAAGATTTACTATTTTCTCCCGTAATTTTACAGATTAGTTTCGCTTGTACTTTTGTAGGAAGGTCAAGGGCAAGTATATCTTTTTGTGTTATAGCCGAGTCAACTTGACTCTCACCTTGCTCAAACACAACTACCCATTCCCCTCTAAAATTTCCAGCGAAGTGAGTAAGTGCTTGCGATGCAGTTCCACGAAAATATTTTTGATACTTTTTTGTAAGTTCTTTTGCAAGAAAAAGCTCTCTAGTTGGTTCTTCTACTTCTATCTCTAGTAGTAGCTTTTCTATACGGTGAGGAGATTCATACAAAACTGTTGTAAAACCATTATGCAGAGCTTTTTGTAATCCAGCAGCACGAGAGTCACCCTTATGGTCTAAAAAACCTAAAAAGAGCATTTTCGTTTCCTCAAATCCTGCTGCTACAAATGCAGTAAGTACCGCGTTTGCCCCCGGGAGAACATCAAATGCTACATCATTCGCTAAACAGTAAGCCACAAGAGCCTGTCCTGGGTCACTAACCCCTGGCATACCTGCATCACTAGCATACACAATATTTGAGTTAAAAAAATCAGGTGATAGTTTTTCAATGAAATGTTTTTCATTATGTGAATGAAGGGAGATGAATTCTTGGTCTTCTTTAAAAACAGTGTTGTAGCGAGTTTTTAAAATATTGATGAGTTTTTTTGTAACGCGAGTATCTTCACAGAGGAGTATATCAGCTTCACTTAAAAGCTCGATGCTTCTAAGTGAAATGTCGCCTATGTTACCTATGGGAGTAGGAACTAGACTTAGCAAGAGGAAATCTTACTATTTTTTAGCGTAACGAGCGTTAAACTTCTCGATTCTACCAGCTGTATCTACCATTCTCTCAGAACCTGTGAAGAATGGGTGACACTCATTACAGATGTCTATTTTAAGTGTGTCTTGAGCCGCTTTGTTCTCAAAAGTATTTCCACAAGCACAAGTTACTGCACAAGTTACAAATTCTGGGTGTAAGTTTTTTTTCATTTCGTTGCCTTTTGCATTACGTCATGTACGTAATACTATATATTTTTTAAATCCGTATGGGGGCAGATTTTTGGGTATCCCTTGAGGATATTGACTGGAATTATATCGAAAAATTTCTTAAAAATCTAATCAAACTCATAAAAGCGATTATATTTTATCATAGATGTGAGTTCTTTTCCATACTCAACACCTTTTTCTGAGTACTTATCTAGTTTTTTTACTAACTTATATGGGTCGTTACTTTTCATCTTCTCTGCCCTAAATGCACCAAAAACTCTACCAGTTGCCAAAACTCTATAATAATCCCGAATTGATGCTTCAACATTTGCATACTTTTTCACATAAATGGTCTTCTTACCGCGTTTTTCACCTGCTGCTACTCTTGGCTCATTTTTATTAAAAGACCAAACGCCAAAGAGATTTGTAGCTACTCTTGTAAACCTTGACGTTGCCCATGCTGATTCCATAGCTGCCTGAGCGATTGCAACACTCTTTGCATGTGGTTTCATTCTTACTAGTAAGTCTTGTGGGCTTTTAGCACTATAAGACTTCATAAGTTTTTCTATCGTAGCATTTGACTTTCCACTATCTACAATTTTTTTTGTCTGTTTATATTCAGCATCTAAATCTGCATATACCTTATTTACCGCAGGAACAACGAGGTCACGAAATCGCTGTTTTTTCGCTTGAACAGTCATCTTTTTTGGAACCACACTCGCTGTATATTTTGTGTCTGGATTTACTTTTGTACTTTGAATGCCATAAAGACTAGAGCTTAAAAAAAGTACTAGTGCTAGTGTAATTAAGGTTTTGGTTTTCATATTTATTTTCCTTGTTAGTTTTAAATAACTGACCTTACGGACTAAACAATTATAGCAAAATTTTTGAAGTAACCGCCATAACTGCAGACTCAGAACGCAGCACCATTTTAGAGTTTAGTCTAAAAACATCTTGTGATTCTAAAAAGTTTTTCTCATTTTCTGAAAAACCACCCTCACAACCTATAAGCACTCGTTTAAAGTCACTACTATCTTGTAAAATTTTTTGTGTAAAATCAAATACTTTGGTGTCTGGAAATTCATCTATAAAAGTAGCTATGTTTTTATAGGTATCAAAAGTCATAATAGATGTTCTACCACTCTGTTGCATAGAGGCTTCTACTATTCTCTCGTAGCGTTTAAAGTCTATCTTGAAGTTTTTTTGACTTCTATCACAGCCTATAAAAGAGATACGACTTACCCCTATCTCACATAAAGATGGCAGTACTTTTTCAACCGACTTTGAGTCTATGATGCACCATGCAACATGTAAGTCTTTAGTAGGTTTCACTTCAAGGACCTTAGAACTTATATGTTCTAAAGTGACTACTCTTGGCTCTAGTGCAGAAATTTTATATGTATGGAGCTTTGTAATGTCTGCTTTGTTTCTAAAGAAAAGAGTATCACCAAGTGAATGTCGGCGTACTTTTATGAGGTACTTATGAAGTTCACCTTTAATACTCAGATTATCGTCACCTGCATTTTCATCAAAGATATATATCAAAGAAACCACATCCCTAAAGAGAGTAGAAGAATCAAGATAAATTCTGCTTGGAGTATTGTTCTTGCTATTGGTTTGTAAGCGTTAAAAGCATGCTCTTTTATGTCACTCAAATACTTCAAAGATTTTACTCTCTTTACTTCTAGAGCTATGTATATTATCGCTATAAGTATCATCACTATGTTTGCAAAACTAAAGTCTAAATGTTTCGCTGCCATCATGATAACACCCGTAAAAATTGTTATACCAAAAACAGTAAAGGTGATAGGCCAAAGCACTACACTATGGAGTCTTTTGTATTTTTTTAAGTCACTATTGCTCATAAGTAAAAAGAGATTCATAAAAACCACTCCAAGCATAGCTAGTGCTGTGAGGCTGTGCAGTGATAATCCTAAGCTGTACATTTCATTCATATTATATATATTTTCCTTAACAGTTTTATTATGCAATGGTATCTAAATTAATATTATCAAAGTATAATACCTTTATGATTTTTGGCAAAATACAGTACCTCAACCTCCTCCCTTTTCATGTTTTTATGAAATCTTTCATACGAGATAGTGCTTCTAAAATGAGCATGGAGTATAAACGCGGAGTTCCTTCAAAAATAAATAGAGATTTTCATGCACATAGAGTAGATGCTGCATTTATCTCAAGTATCAGTGCACAAAAAAGTAAGTATGTTGGGCTTGGTATCATTGCCAAAAAAGAGGTGAAGAGTGTTATAGTAATTCCATCGGAAAAACACAAAAGTGACTTAGAATCCGCTAGTTCTAATCTCCTAGCAAATATATTAGATATAGAGGGTGAAGTTCTCATAGGGGATAAAGCATTGAAGTATGCTCTTGCTCATGATGACTATGTTGACCTAGTAAAGGTGTGGAGTGAGAGATATAACTTGCCTTTTATTTTTGCACTACTTTGTTACCACAAGGACAAAAAACTCTATAAAAGGATAGAGAGGGAGTTTTTAAAACACAAAGTGAAAATCCCTCAGTACATTTTAGAAAAAGCCTCCATATCAACTCAAATATCTAAAAAAGAGATACTAAGTTACCTAAAACTCATATCATATAGAGTAGATAGCAAGTCCAAACGCGGACTCCATCGTTTTTATAAAGAAGCAAAAAGAACTACTTAATTCTCTTCGCTAACTCTTTTTTATACACTTCTATATCAAAATCTTTCATGAGAGAGCTTCCACTATCAACTGCTGCTTGTGCAACGGCAGAAGAAACCTCTACTACAAGGCGTTTATCAAAAGGTTTTGGAATGATGTACTCTTTACCAAACTCAAGTTTTTTACCAAATATCTCGTTTACATACTCAGGGACTTCTTGTTTTGCTAAATCTGCTAAAGCACGAGCGGCTGCTATCTTCATCTCTATATTTACACGAGTTGCACGAACATCCATCGCTCCTCTAAAGATAAAAGGAAAACCTAAAACATTATTTACTTGGTTATCAAAGTCACTTCTACCTGTTGCGATGATAGCATCAGGACGAGCTTTTCTTGTAACATCTGGGAAAATTTCTGGAGTAGGATTTGCTAAAGTAAAGATGATGGGAGTATCCGCCATAAGTTTTATGTTCTCTACACTAAACGAGCCAGGGCGAGAGAGTCCTACTGCTACATCTGCATCCATAAACACATCTATTTTTGTAGTATCTTTTGGAGCACAGAACTCTTTTTTAAACTCATTTAAGTCATCTCTTCCCTCATGAATCACACCCTTAGAGTCAAGCATAAAGATGTTTTTCACACCTACATGACGGTAAAGTCTAGCACATGAGATAGCTGCAGCACCCGCACCGATGACGACGATTTTTAAATCTTGCAGAGTCTTACCTGTAATCTCACAAGCATTCATGATTGCAGCCGTTGAGATAACAGCAGTTCCGTGTTGGTCATCGTGCATAACGGGGATGTCAAGTTCCTCATCAAGGCGTTTCTCTATCTCAAAACACTCAGGTGCTTTAATGTCTTCAAGGTTTATTCCACCAAAAGTAGGAGAGATAAGAGCTACTGCCTTACAAAACTCATCTACATCTTCAGTATCTACTTCTATATCAAAACTATCGAGTCCAGAGAAGCTTTTAAAAAGTACTCCTTTTCCTTCCATAACGGGTTTAGAGGCTAAAGCTCCTATATTTCCAAGTCCTAAAACTGCTGTTCCATTACTTATAACTGCTACAAGGTTTCCCTTTGCAGTATATTTATAAGCATCTTCAGGTTCTTTTTCTATGCACAAACATGGAACTGCGACCCCAGGAGTATATGCCATACTTAAATCTTTTTGTGTTTTAACAGCAGTGGTGATTTCTACTGAAATTTTTCCTGCATGAGGGTACTGATGATAGTCTAGTGCCTCTTGATCAGTTACTGCTTTATTTGCCATCTCTTTTTCCTTTTATCGCTAACTATATCTTACTATGTGGTTGCTTCCAGAAGCTCTCATCTGGTTCACCCTCTAAGTGGTCTATATAATACTCTTCATGTGTTTTACGAATAGCATCACGGATACGGTTTACATTCTCTTGTTGTGCTTCTATCGGCTCTGGTAAAGCGCAGTATTCGCCCTCTGTAAGCTCATCGTTAAAACGATCTTCATCAAAACTTTTTCCTAAGTAGGCCGTCACAAAATGCAGGTCTCGTTCTGCATTTCCTAGACAACTTGTAGCACCAGGAGAAGGTGTCATGTTAAAGATAATTCCCTCCCCAGTATTTATAGAAGCTTCTCCGAGCATAAGTTTTTCTTCATCTTTGTTTATAACCTGAGGTCGGACTCCACCAAAACCTTTAGCATAAGTAAACTGCTCTTTGGTAAGTGATGGCACAATTTTTTGTGCATCTTGTAAAAAAAGTATCTTATTTAAAACTGGTACCTCAAAGAGAAAGTTTTTAAAGATGTAGTTACGAATGTCACTCTCTTTGAGTAGTTTCCATAGAGCTTTTACTATGTGAGAGTCAAAACGCAGTGTTTTCCAAAAGTCCATATACGTTCCAGGTTTAAAACGCTCCAGCTTTGGAAGTACTAGTGCAGTAGGACCAAAACGAGTATTTCCATCTGCTAAAACATCAGGGTCACCGTGAAGCGCAGCAAATGGGAGTTTTGGATTTTGAATCATATATACTTTACCGTTTAAAAGGTGCTCTTTTGTGAGGTAAAAGCTCCCCGCCATTGGAAGACACCCGAGGTTATGTCCATACCCCATCTTATGAGCGAGAAAAAGACTATGTGCCCCTGCGTTTACGACAACAAAGTCAGCATAAAAAGTTTTGCCATTTGTGAAAACTTTATATCCGCGTTTACCACTTCGCTCCATAATCTCTACTTGAGTATTTAAAAAAAGTTCTACTTCTGTATCTGGCTCTTGCTTGGCACGCTCAATCATGTCTTTTGCTAAAACACCATAGTCTACCGTTGTCCACTCTCCAGTAGCTCCGATTCCGACTATCGGTTCAGGTCTCTCTTTTCCATCTGCACCCCACACTACTTTTGGCTCTAGCTCTTTGAGTTTTTCTTTATCCCACACTTCTAGGTATGGAAAAAGTTCAGAAAACTCTTCGTAACGATGGAGTAAAAATTCGACTTCTTCTTCACCCACACCAAACGCCATCTTTTGATGTGAAAAAATCGCTTTGTTTTGCAGTTTGTGTTGTAGACAGTAGCGTTCAACCATCTTGGCAGTTTTTTTCGTAACGGCTGCTTTTTCAAGAGTATAGTTTGTCTCTATGTCACCAACATGAATAGTCTGAGAGTTACTTGTGCCCTTGGAGTTAAGGGTTGCAACATCCTCATACTTTTCTAAAATACCTATACTTTTTACATCTGTATAACGGGCTAACTCATAAGCGAGTGCAGCACCTGAAATACCTGCACCTACAATTATTACTTCGAAATTTCGCTTAGACTGTGACATGAAATAACCTTATAATTTTTTATCTCTAAATATATCACGAAAAAGGTTAATTTCTTCTGCTACTCTAAAATACTTACTCTATTTCTACCTTCATCTTTTGATTTATACAAAGCTTTATCAATGCGTTTAAGTAGTGTAAGTATCGTATCATCTTTTCTAAATAAGCTAACTCCAATACTACAAGTAAGATGCCCAATAGATTTAAACTTATATCTATCAATTTCTTGACATAATTTTTGAGAAATTTTTAAAGCATCTTCTAGGGAGGTCTCTAAAAGAAGTACTACAAACTCTTCCCCACCCCATCGACCTATCTTGTCATTTTTACGTAAACACTTTTTTAAGACTTCCGTAAACTCAATTAAGACCTTATCTCCTATATCGTGACCAAAAGTATCATTAACTTTTTTAAAATAATCGAGATCTAGCATCATCAAAGAAAATCTCTTATTTGTTCTTTGCACACGAATAATTTTGCTCTCTATCTCGGCATTAATCTGATAACGATTATATATATTCGTCAAGCTATCCATTGTAGCTAACATCATAAGCTTTTTATCTCTTTTAACCCTATCTGTTATGTCATGTGCTACAGCCACACATAATTTTTTTCCATTTTGAATAATACTTTGAATGTGCGATTGGACATTGTAGAGTGAACTATCTTTTCTCTGATGTAGTGTTTCAAAAGTTAAAGACTTTACACTTCCATTAAGTAATGGTTCTATAAAATCTGAAAATTCTTTGAATGTATATTCTGGTTTTATTGCAACAGTCTTTAAGCCTAAAAAATCATCTATGCTATAACCGGTATTTATAGATGCTGCATCATTTACAAAAATGAACTCTAAACTTTGGCTATAAATATGTATATTTCATTGATACTTTTTTTTATGATTTCTGTAAAAAGTGAGTCATCATACTTCATCATTCACTACTCTTTTACTTTGATATATTTGTGTATTTTTATCTATTACGACATCATTAAACAATTTACTCGGAACACAACCTATAACATTTTGAAATACTTTATTTAAATGAGCATTATCGATATAAACATATTCCATATCTTTTAAAGACTTTCCCTCATCAATATACTCTAAAATCGTTTTACATAATTTTGAAATAAATATATAGTCCCTAGGTGACATTCCTACAACTTTTTTAAACTGTCTCTCTAAAGTTCTTCGTGTACAGCCAAACTCTTCAGCTAAATCGGAGATATTAACTTCAAAATTCAATTCAAGAATTTTTTCTAACACACCATCTAAACATAATGTTTTATGCTTATGTGAATCATAAAGTGCAAATAAAGAATCATTTAAATATTGTATATCTTCTGCTATTCTTTCATGCTCGTAGAGTTTAGAAAAATATTTTTTAGTTATATCTTCTTCTATTTCTAGGTATCCATTTTGAAGTACTGAAGCATCACTGTTAAAAAGTTTATGATACCCAGTAGGTAATAATTCTACCATTATTACAGGAAGAGAAATAACCCCATCTAGTGTATTTAAAGAGAGAAATGTTTTTCTTGCCTTAGTACTTTTTATTCCTATACTATAACCCTTAGGAAGATCAAAAATTTTATCAGGATGTACCTTTACATAAATTTCAACACCTCTATTAAAAATGAGGAAGTTTCCACCGTTTGGAAGAAATAGTATTTTATCAAGTATAGCCATATCTGGAATAATCACATAATGTTTTACTATGCCTCGTAATCGTTCATCTGGTAAAATTACATTATACTGCATATTTATTATCTATTTCCTACATTCTATATCTTAGTAAATTCTAGCACAATAAGTCACGTAGCTAGTTGTATAAATGCGACAATTCATAAATGAAAATTTTTACTTTTTAAATATCCTTTAAACCTTGCAACCAATCCTTCATCTTTTTCTCATAGCCAATCTCTTTTAGTGCTACAAACTTTAAAGGTTTACTCAGATAGTTCTGTTGTACATAACCACCATAGTCATGTGGATACAAATAACCTTTACCATCATTCTGTTGCAGTGCAGGAGGTATATCTAAAATGTTTCCACCTCTAACAGAATCTAAAGCTGCATTTATCGCTAAATATGCTGCGTTTGACTTTGGAGAAGCACAAAGATAAATGACAGCTTGAGCCAAGATAATCCTCGCTTCAGGGAAACCTATCTTACTCACAGAAGTCAAGCATGAAGCTGTAAGTGTCATCGCTTGAGGATTAGCATTTCCAATATCTTCACTCGCAAGTATCACTAAACGCCGTGCTATAAAGTCAGCAGACTCTCCACCTTCAATGAGTCTTGCGAGATAATAAATTGCTGCATTCTCATCACTTCCTCGAACTGACTTAATCATTGCCGATATAAGGTCATAATGAACACCTGCTTCACTACTTCCTGCTTGGAGAGCATTTGGTCGAAGTGATTTTAAAACTTCTACTGTTATAGTAGTATTTAAGTTTGTAGCAAACTCTAAAAGCTTGAGCATTGCCCGTGCATCTCCACCAGAACTAGCTACTAGATACTCCCGAGTTTGAGTGTCAAGAACAAGCTCGGACTCACTACAAGCTCGACTAAGTAACTCACTTAATGCTGTATTTGAGATGGCTTTTAGTTCAAAGAGCATCGAACGCGAACGGATGGCTGAAGTCAGAGAGAAAAAAGGATTTTCAGTCGAAGCCCCTATGACTAAAACTGAGTTGTTTTCCATAACTGGCAAGAGAACTTCTTGTTGATTTTTTGCTAAACGGTGTACCTCATCTATAAATATAAGAGGTTTTTGCAAAGCATTTTTATACTGCTCAAATATCTTTCGTAGTTGGTCTATTTTAAGGCTTGTTGCATTAAACTCATAAAAGGGTAAGTCCATAGTTTTTGCAATGATTCTCGCGATGGAAGTTTTTCCTACTCCTGCAGGTCCATAAAAAAAGCTATGTCCTAAAACACCTTTTTCACAAAGAGTACGAAGGGGTGCATTTAAAGCACTTAAGTGCTCTTGACCGATGAGTTCATCAAAGTTTTTTGGGCGAAGGTACTGTGTATAATCCATGAGAGGATTATATCACAAGTAAGCGAGATTTAGTTGATATTTTGTGCTGGTGTTTGAGCTGTTCTCGTTGGTAAAACTGGATAAATTATAGTTGGTTTTCTACCATCTAGTGAACCTAAAAAGCTCTCAATTGATGCAGTGTCTTTATCAGAGAGTGTAGTCCCAAGTTGGATTCTAGCCATCTCTTTGATAGCCTCTTTTAGAGTAGTCACTTGTCCATTATGAAAATATGGTGCAGTTTGTGTGATGTTTCTAAGAGTTGCTACTTTTACCATACCGTTTGCATTACCTTTAAAGTCACCTACATCTGCATACTTATATTTTGCAGTAATACCTAACATATTCATAGAGCCACCAAGTGCTATACCTGTATGACAAGTTGCACATCCTACTTCTATAAACTTCTTGAGTCCAGCTTTTTGTGCTTTATTTAAAGCATTTTCATTGCCATTTAAGTAGTCATCAAAAGGTGCTGGTGTTACAAGTGTGCGTTCAAAGTTTCCTATAGTATCTGCTATTAGCTTGTAGCTTATTTTTACATCCCTGCCATATGCAGTTTGAAACCTCTGTACATATTCAGGTATTGATGTAACTGTCGCTACAACATTTTTTTGTGTATTTGCCATCTCTGGAGCTGCAAGAATTGGTCCTGCTGCTTGAGCTTCCACATCAGGAGCTCTACCATCCCAAAACTGGGCATCAAAAAAGACTGCATTATATACAGTTGGAGAACCTAAGTGGTGAGGATTTACAGTCCATTTGTGACCAACTGCAGCTGCTAGACCATCATCTCCACCTGTTGCCAAGTTATGACAAGTGTTACAACTGATAAGACCACTTTTAGATAAACGTGGTTCAAAAAAGAGCATCTTCCCTAACTCTGTTTTTTCTGCTGTTATAGGATTTTTAGGATTATCTATAAGTTTCGCTAGCTCTGCTTTATCAGCTGGAATCGCTACTAATCCTGCATCTCTTGCATCTTTACTTAAACTACTTGCAAAAATTACACTTGTTGTAAGAACTGTTACCATCAATTGTTTTATCATTTTATCTCCATTTTTTTTATTATAACTAAACTAACATAATTACTACTTTTTTCTTTTACCATTAGGGTTTGCTTTTGAATCCCCTCTCGCTTTAGGAGCAGGTTTAGCTTTGTTAAATTTTGCTTTAAATGTAGGTTTAGGTTTATTTCCTGCCATTTCACGTGCTAATTTTTCTTCTGACTTTAAAAATGTGAAGAGTGCTGAGTACTCACTACGAGTAAGAAATCTTGTTTTTCCAGTTGGTAAGTTGTTTAGCTCAACCTCTGCAAAACTTACACGTTTAAGGTCAGCTATTTCAGCATCAAAGTGAGCGAAAAAACGGCGAAGTTCACGGTTTTTTCCCTCTGATATTGCTACTTTAAGAGTTGAGTAATTATGAGCATTTTTCTGGATTTGGTACCCTAAAAATGGCTTAAATTGCATCGATGTTATCTTTGAATGAGAGTGTCCACCTGCTGTTGCATCTGCGATATACATACCCTCAAGCATAGCAGTCTCCATCTCTGAAGTCACCTCACCTTTTATCTTGATCTTATAACGACGTTCTAAATCTGAAGTCATCAAAGCAGTTGCAACATGAGAAGCATCAGTCAAGAGAAGTACTCCCTCACTCGCAAAGTCTAAACGTCCAACAGGAACAAAATGTTTAAACTCATGACTCAATGAATCATAAATCGTACGTCGCCCCTTAGGATCAGACTTTGTTACAAGCTCCCCTTTTGGTTTGTTATACACTATAACCGTATACTTTTCTTGACGGCTTATTTGCTTTCCACTTACATAAACTATGTCTTCTTTCTCATCAACCTGAGTCGCAGGGTTTTCTTGTATTTCACCATTTACTCGTACATATCCATCTTGGACAACCTTGTCAGCCTCACGGCGTGAGTATGTCGAGTAGTGTGCTATAAATTTGTTTAATCTCATCATAATATTATGATATTCCTTTTTCTATAAGCGTATGAATATGAAGCACGCCTTTTATATTTTTATTTGTATCTGTAACAACCAACAGTTGTATCTTTTTTTCTTCTATTAAAACAAGTGCATCACTTGCAAGCATAGCTGCATTTTGACAAGTCATAGGTGATAGTGTTGCATACTTTAGAGCATCATCTTCAAGTGAAAAGTCCTCACTTATAAGTGCGCGGCGAACATCACCATCACTTAGTAGTGCGACAAGTTTCTCATCTGCATCTACTAAAAGGGTCGTACCTAAACGCCCCTCACTAATACTCAAAATCGCATCTTTTAACTTTGCTTCTTTGCTAATTATCGGCAAGTTCTCTCTCTGCATAAGGTTTGAGACTTTTATAAAAAGTTTTTTGCCCAAAGCCCCGCCCGGATGAAAAGAGGCAAAATCGCTCTTTTTAAAATCCCTAGCTTTCATAAGGCAAACTGCTAAAGCATCACCGAGGGCAAGTGTTAAAGTAGTTGAAGAAGTTGGTGCTGTGTCTATCGGGCACGCTTCTTTATCAACATTTATCTTTATAACTAAGTCACTAAAAGAGCCAAGTGTAGAGTTCTCATCTTTTGTCATACCAATAAGCGGTACATTAAAACGCTTTATATGGGGCAAAATCGAGCTAAGCTCTTCACTCTCACCACTATAACTAATACCAATCACAACATCACCCTCACCTATCATCCCAAGATCACCATGAAGTGCCTCCGTAGGATGCAAGAAAAAGCTTGGTGTTCCAGTAGAAGCAAATGTTGCAGCCATCTTAGCCCCTATAAGTCCACTTTTACCAACACCAGTGATGATAAGTTTACCCTTGCAGTTAAGTATAACTTCAACAGCTTTCTCAAACACATCATCTATCAAAGTAGCGGCATTTAGAAGAGTCTGTGCTTCTATATTTAAAGTCTCTTGTGCAATTGTTTTAAAATTCATAGTTGTATTATAGCGTTTTGTGCTTCACTTAGAGTTTTAACCCAAATTATGCACTCTCATCCATTAAAAACTCTACTCTATTTTTTCCTAATTTTTTTGCTTCATACATTGCTCTGTCTGTTCTATCTATAAAAATATCTTCTGTATCACTCTCTTTATTAAAAACAGTTACTCCAAAACTACAGCTTAAGTTATCTGTAACACTGCAAGGCATCTCAGAAACAAGTAGGCATATCTTTTGTGCAATAAGAATAGCACTCTTTTT
>DQSP01000169.1 GCA_015663215.1 Sulfurimonas sp. | reverse complement strand
TTCTAAGTACTCTAATTCTGCATCGCGTTTAAAGTGTGACTCATAACTCTTCCATTTTTTTCTGATTTCTTTAATGGAGTGCTCTATTTCTAAGCTACTTTGACTTGGACTTATAGTTAAACGCGAAACCTTATACACACTACTTGCTAAACCATTATGGTATATCTGTATAATCTCGTTGAGTTCAGTGACAGGTACAAGGGAGCCAAAATAAAGCTTGTCAATATTTTTTTTCATGGAGTTTAGATGCATACTTCCTATAATACCTATGATAATAAGACCCATAGTTATAAGTATAAAAAGAAAGAACAACTTATTTCTAAGTTTGAGTGCTTCGATAAACTGCATAAAACTCCTTAATCTATTAGACTTCTTGCATAAGCTAAGTATACTTCAGAGGGAAGAAGTCTATTAAGTTAAGAGCATTTTTTGTACCATTTATTTATAAAGATTCTATATCTTTAATCTCTTTAAAAACACCCTGTGAAAGATTCTCGTACCCATCTTTTGTTACTAATATATCATCTTCTATTCGTATCCCTATCCCTCTAAAGCGTTTAGGAACACTCATGTCATTTTCACCTATATATATGCCAGGCTCTATCGTCATAACCATACCCTCTCCTAGAGGAATTTCATTTGCTTTTTTATCTTTATAAGGGCACTCATCATGCACATCTATTCCCATCCAGTGCCCTATTCCATGTGGATAATATTTTTTATGTTTTTTCTTCTTTATAAGTTTTTTCACATCACCATTTAAGATGCCCAAAGCCACTAAACCCTTACATAAAAGCTCTTCTGATTTACTTTGTAAGGCTGTTCGCATTAACCCTGGTTTTACCATACTTATAATCTCTTTTTCAACACTCAGTATCATCGAGTATAACTCTTTTTGAGCTTTTATAAATTTCCCACTTACAGGGATGGACCTTGTAATATCGCTCGCATAGTAGTCATATTCACAACCAGCATCTATTAGGATAAGCTTGTTGTTTTGGAGTTTGTCATCATTTTTAATATAGTGCAGTGTGTTGGCATTATTACCACAGGCAACTATGCTTGTATAAGCATCGCTATATGCACCTCTCTTTTTAAATACGTACTCTATTTCTGCTTGCAACTCACACTCATCACTTAAGCTCTTAGCCTTTTTCATAGCTAAGTGATGTGCCTCTTTTGTGATGCTGAGTGCTTTTTTAATAAGTGCAATTTCTCCATCAGACTTATATAAACGCAGTGCCCCAATCTTATGAGCAATATTTTTATGTCCTGATAAATGAGTGCTAAGTTTTCTAAGCATATCTATTCTTTCATCTTGCATTGAAAAATCAAAATATAGGTACTTTTTATCTTTGAGCCATTGAACTATTTTTTTCTCAAATGTATCTGTAGTAAAAATAGTATCTACATCAAAAACTTCTTTAGCCTCTTTTTTTCCGAGTCTTTTCCCTGTCCAAAGTTCTAAAAGTTCATCTTTTTTTTGAACAAAAAGATATGTTTTTGTCTGTTTTTTCTTTTTGACTATAACAAGAGCAGCATTATCTTCTTTAAATCCACACATATAGTAAAAATTACTATTTTGTCTATACGGGTACTCTGTATCATTTGAACGCTGTTTTGATTTTGCACTAAATAAGACAGTAATAGAGTCTTTCTTTAGTTTTTTAGCTAAAGCACCTCTTCGTTTTTTGTACTCTTCTTCCTTTATCATCTGCACACATCCTCTAACCAGTCATTTGTTTTGAGTAAAACATTTGAGAGTGCACTATTTAAAGCAACGACCCCACCCTTTGCATCAACACTAAGAGTATCAAGCTTTGAATTAAAAGTAGCATGTGAGATACTTTTTGAATTTTTCGTATTTATTAAATTTAGTGTTATAACAACTTCTACATAAGATTTTTCACTATTATTATCAAAGTACTGTATAAACTTTTCAACATGAGTCTCTAGAAGTAAATCTGTCTTTGCCCTTGACTTAAAACTATTTACATTAAAAAACAGTCCACTACTTCTGATAGCTTTAATAAGTTCATCGCTTATAAGCCTATTTGGACTTCTCGCCCACTCTGATTGAGTAAATGCAAACTCTTGATATTCATCTGTAATGTACTTCATCTTATGTGACATCAAAGAGTTTGAGCTAAAAACTTGCCCTATTTTTAATGACTTTTCTTTACACATCTTTGATAAATAGTCTTTGTTTTCTAGTTTAGGTGCTAATGTATACTCTGATACATATGGTTTAGTGACACTACATCCAGCTAAAAATACTATTAAGATAATCCATACTGTTTTCATTTACTTTTCCCCTGGAGCTTTTTTAATCGCTTCTTTTTTATATAAAATGTCCGACGGGCTATCGTTATACTGCTTGAGTGCACCCTCGAACTGTATCATCAACTCTTGCATCTGTAAAAAAGTGTTATTCATAGTAGGAATGACATCTGCACTAATATCTTGCAGGTTAAACTCTCCACTTGCAATGGCTCTTTTTATCTCATCCATGGAAGCTGTAATACCAATATAACTCGTAGTTATAGAAGCAAAAGAAGTAGCAATATCATCTTCCCACTTCACACTTTTTTGTAAAAAGTTATCTATGTCTGGCATCATTTTATTTAGTTTTTGACTAAATTCATCCATATTCTTTGCACTAGAATGGATATGTTTTATAGTTTCATCATCTAAGAGTAAATCCATTCTGTGCATTACACTTGCACTGTGTCTTAGTAGTAATGCCATCTGTGCTTGGTTCTCAGCACCTAGAAGTTCCTCTGTAAGTCCTAAAGTTGAAGACAAACGAGTTGAAACACTCCCAAGTGACTTCTCAAAGTTTTCAAAAAATGATGGCACTGTTTTTATTACAGCGTATTTTTCATTCTCTTGTAGTTTAAGTGATTTTGTATTGTGTTTTCCCATGCTAAGATTTATATATGTTAAACCTGTAATACCTTGAGCTGTTAACTTTGCTACTGTATCACTCTTGATTGGTGTTGATTTGAGTACACTTATAGTTACTTTGACCTGTTCAGAATTTTTTGGATTTATCTCTAATACTTTTACTTTTCCTACACTTATACCTCTGTACTTTACAGGTGCATCAATGTTTAAGCCTAAAACTGACTCATCAAAATATATAGTATATTTTCTAACATCACTTGAAACCTCTGGTTTTACTAACCAGTAAGTAAATGCCATCATTAAACTCATCGCGATGATTACTAAAATACCAACAATTGCATAATTTACTCTGTTATTCATTATCTCTATTTACCTTATTTAAAAAATGTTTGAATAAAGTCACTTTTAGATGTTTTGACACCACTTAGCGAACCTTCATATACTATTTTCTTTTCATCTATTATAGCCACTCTATCCAAAGTATCATATATAGAGCGTAAATCATGTGAAACCATCACTATTGTTAAACCTAACATCTCTCGTAGTTTTAGTATAAGTGCATCAAACTCTCGCGCAGATATAGGATCTAATCCACTTGTAGGCTCATCTAAAAAAAGAAGCTTAGGGTCCATAGCAAGAGCGCGAGCTAGGCCTGCTTTTTTTTTCATTCCACCACTAATCTGGGATGGGTACAAGTTTGCATCTGCACTCTTTAGTCCAACTAAGTTAATTTTAAACTTGACAATTTCATCAATCATTTCAGCAGATAAGTCGGTATATTCTACTAATGGTAAAGCTATATTATCATATATACTTAAAGAAGAAAAGAGTGCCCCCGCTTGAAAAAGCACACCCCATTGTCGTCTTAAACCCTGTCCCTCAGCTTGAGACATACCTTGTATATTTTTATCTAAAACAGAAATACTTCCCTGTGTAAATTCTTGAAGCATCACCATCTCACGAAGTAGTGTTGTTTTTCCACATCCACTTGGACCTAAAAGCCCATAAATTTCACCCTCATTAATATCTAAGTTAAGTCCTTTATGAACTAGCTTATCTCCAAACTGTGTATGAACATCTCTTACGCTTATTATACTCATCCTAAATCCCTAAATTTGTTAAGATTATTGAGAAGAGTGCATCACAAATAATAACTGCAAATATTGATTCAACAACACTTTTCGTTGTATTTAGACCTATACTTTGAGTATCATCTTTTACAACCATTCCACGATAAATTGCGATACTTGCAATTAAAAATGCAAAAAATGGACCTTTTATTATCCCAATAAAAAAATGTTTTACGGCAACAACTTCTCGAAATCTATCTAAAAAAAGATCATAACTAATACCTAATTCCATGGATGAGACTATCATACCACCAACTACACCCATTATATCTGCAACAAATATCAAAAGAGGTAGGGCTACCATCAGAGCTATAACTCGTGGCATCACAAGAAAGACATAGGGATCAAAACCCATCGTTTTCATCGCATCTAACTCTTGAGTTATCTTCATCGCCCCAATTTGGGCAGTAAATGCAGAGCCACTACGTCCTGCTATTACTATAGCTGTAATAAGAGGTGCGAGTTCACGAAGAATTGATATACCTAACATATCAACTATAAAAATATTTGCCCCATAAAGTTTTAGCTGATAAGCCGACTGGTAAGCAACGACTAGTCCTATAAGAAAACTTGTGAGTGCTACAATCCCTAATGCTTTTACAGCAGACTCATTAAGTTCAAACATTATCTCTTTAATACGAATATGGTGAATAGATTTCAGATAATAAAGAAATGTCATAAATAATCTACCTAAAAACTCTATAAAGAAGAAAAACTCTTTCAGATATATCTGTATTTTTGGAAAACTATTGTTGG
>DQSP01000087.1 GCA_015663215.1 Sulfurimonas sp. | reverse complement strand
GCCATGAAGTCACCTTAAAATTAATTTACCTTAAGTATATCAAAATAACTTATAAAAATTTCATAACTGCTTAATCACCTAGGTTTACAAGCACACCCTGTTTGAGTTTCGCAATTTTTCCACGAAACTTTCTTATGTAAAAAGCTTTCTCTTCAAAAGAGATATTGTTAGCCATATTTACTTTTCGAAGTTCTCTCTCATAGTAGCGGGAAAGAAAAGTGAGTAGTTCAGCATTTAATGCTTCTTCATCTGCTAAAACTACAATACTCTCATCTACGATAATAGACATAAGTTCAGGGGCATCTGTTTTACCTGCAAGTGCTAAAGAAAACTCTCGTGAGTGAAACTGCAAAAGTGAAGGGTCTAAAACATCAAGAATTTGGTTTATCAGCTCTGGTTTTTCTATAACAGTTTTTATAAGTGTTAGTTCCCAAAAATCTTTATGTGAGTTTTTTTGCATGAGTGGGGCATTACTATTTTGCTGATTGTTGTTATGGATTCTTACTAGTGAAGGAGAGACTCCCATCCCGCCTAAACGCGAGGCTAAGTATGTCTTGTACTCCTCTTGTAGCAGTGGAGAGAGTGTTTTTAAGTAAGACACACCCTCACCCATGCAAGACTCTTTCTCTTTAGGATTGGAAAGATCATAAAGTGAAAGTATCTCATCTAAAACAAACTCTATAAAAGGTTTAGGATCGCGAAACATATCGGCTAACTCTTCGACTCGACCATCTTTTACCATATCAGCAGGATCAAGCCCTCCCTCAAAAACGACAACACCACCGTTAAATCCACTAGCACTGAGAAGCTTAGAAGCTTTAAGTGCTGCTGCTCGACCTGCTTTGTCGCCATCATACGCCATAACAACTCGTGGTGTTCCTTTTCGTAAGAGAGGTAAGTGTTCAACTGTCAGTGCTGTTCCAAGAGTAGCTACTGCATTATCAAACCCTGCTTGATGCAACATTATAACATCGAGGTAGCCCTCTGTTATGATAATCTCTTCTTTTTTATACAAGGCTTTTTTTGCTAAGTGATAAGCATAGAGCAAACGCGACTTGTTAAAGTAAGCTGTTTCAGGAGAGTTCACATACTTTGCATTGTGTCCTGTGATGGTACGACCACCAAAACCAACAATGCTACCATTTGCAGAGTGTATGGGAAATGTAACCCGCTCTATAAAACGAGCATAAGTTTGGTTTCGACTTGGTTCATACCCAACAACACCCATATCTATAGCCTCTTTTATAGCAAACTGTTGTGAGCGAATGTAGTCAAGTGTCGCGTTTGAGTCAGGGGCATACCCTATGCCAAATTTCTCAACACTACTCTCATAAATACCGCGTTCTTGCACATAAGCAGAAGCTATTTTATGTGTGCTCAGGAGTGTTTGGTACCATTCGTTAAGCTTGTCCATAACTTGTGAGCGAGGTTTGTTATGTTTGTTATCAGTATAGGTGAGTGTAAAGTTATAGTTTTCAGCTAACTTTTCAAGAGCTTCAGGGTAGTTAAGCTTCTCATACTCCATCACAAAACCAATGGCATTACCACTCGCCTGACATCCAAAACAGTGATATATCTGCTTCTGAGGGCTTACTACAAATGAGGGGGATTTTTCATCGTGGAAGGGGCAAGGGGCTTTAAAGTTCCCCCCTGCTTTTTTTAACTCTACATAGTTTCCAATAACATCAACAATATCGAGTTGTGCCTTTAGGGCTTCTATGGAGTCTTGTGCAATCATGTGAGAATTATACTCTCTATTTGGTTAAAAACTAATGATGTTTTACAAAACTAATATAAAGCGACTCCCTCTCCCTACCTCGCTCTCAACATCTATCTGTATCTCCATTGCATCACATAATTTTTTAACAATATGCAGTCCTATACCTATGCCTCTCTCCTGCTCTTTATAAAAACGCTCAAAAACTTTTTTGGGGTTTTGTATTCCTTTACCTGTGTCGCTTATGATGAGTCTATCTTTTTTCACTATAAGCTTTACTTCTCCATTTTTTTTGTTATATTTAGCTGCGTTTGAGAGGAGATTGTCTATTACTCTTGCAAAAGAGTCTCTGTTGATATGAAGATTTATTTCTACTCCTTCTACAGAGAAGTCGATATCTCTGTAGTTTTTCTCTATGAGTGCTACTCGCTCATCTAAGAAACTTTTTAACTCAAAATGCTCTTTTTGTAACTCATGGTTATTAAGGTAAGAGCGAAGATTTGACTGGAGATTTAAGATGTTTTGTACTGTATTTTCTATACGGAGTATTTTTTTGTTTTCTCCTACTTCACTTTTAAGCATTGAGAGGTTTAAACGCAGGGTTGAGAGTGGTGTATTAAAGTCATGTAAAATATCTTTTATAAACTCCTCTGTCATTTTCAAGGCATTTCGTAATGGAGAGAGTGTATAGATAGAAAAAACTGCTGAGAATATTGCTACAACTAGTAAAATTATTAAAAAGCTCTTAATTGAATCTTTTTGTATTAGAGAGTGTTGTTGGAGATACTGCTCTTTTGAATAGTGAATTTTTAGAGCATTTTTTTGTGAAGTACCTATGGAAAAATAACTACTCAGTCCATCTTTGTCCTTATAAAGTTTATAGAGTTCAAACTTCTCTTTTGGAACAAAGTCTAAACTAAACTCTTCACATTTGAGGTCGTAACTACAGATACGCATCTCTTGAAAGAGTGACTCATCTAAACTTTTAATCTCTTTATTGTACTCCAAAAAGAAAACTACTCCAAGAAGGAGTGTTTGGGATACAAAAAAGAGTATAAAACTCTTTACTAATGACTCTATCTCAACTTTTTTCAAGTATATACCCCACACCACGGATGTTTCTAATAGGCAGTGATGTTAACTGTTTGAGCTTGTTGAGTGCCACCCTTAAGGCTGTATCTGATGGTTGCACTAAACAATCCATCAATATACTTTTATCTAAAACATTGCCTATATTTGTCATAAAGATATCGCATAAGCACTCTTGAACCTCTCCAAGTGAGATGTATTTGTCATCAATGTAGAGCTCTTTTTTATCAGGAATATAGCGAAGATTTTCATACTCTATATCGCTATTTATTTGCAGAAACTTGGCGTTTACACGGATGAGCAACTCCTCTGGAAAAAATGGCTTTTTGATGTAATCCTCTGCACCTATTGCAAAAGCTTTTGCAATAGAGTTCATATCTATGAGTGCACTGATGAAAATAGCAGGTGTAGTATCATCTGCTCCTCGAAGAGACTCTAAAAGTTCAAGCCCATTCATATCGCCGACATTGATATCAAAAATGTAGAGTTGATACTTTTTCTCATAAGAAGCATCAATAGCACCCTCTCCACTGTGAACCATATCTACAGCATAACTCTGAGATTCTAAAAGCTCTTTGAGGGTTTCTGCTAAATCGATATCGTCTTCAAGTAAAAGTATCTCTTTTTTCATCTTGTTGTCTTAAAAAAAGTAACCCAAACGCACAGATGCATAGTGATCACTCGCACTATTGCTGAGTCCATATGCGTATGAGAGAGTAGAGAACCAATGTGCATCAATAGTGTGATACATATAAACAGAAGCTGTGGATATATCCTCTATGTTAGTGTAAATACTATTACTAATATTATATGCCATACTCATATATGTTTTTGGTGTCATATTCATCCCTAAACCAAGACTCAATGCATTTGTATTTTGATGCAATATTGAAGTTGTTGTTCCATTCACATCTACCACATTTACATTATCATCATTAATAATAGTGTATCCATATCCTCCAAAGAGGTTTATTTTCCCTATGTTGTAGCTCAAGTTTACATTAGCTGTATAGTCCATATTGTTATTGTTGAGTGTAGTTTCATATGTTGGCAGGAGTGCACCCACACCAAAACGCAGTGAAAAGTTCTGTGTTGGTCTAAACTGGTAGGATGTTCCTACAAAAGAGTCATAGAGTCCACTATCACTAAAACCACTTCCATCAGTTGTAAAGTAAGAAGTTGAAGCTTGTAGTGAAAAGTTTTTATAATAGTAGTCTACTTGAAGTGTTCCTGCTAGTGTATCAGTTGCATTGAGTGTCTGGTAGTCAGATGCTGAGTAGCTAGCACCAAATATTATGTCGTAATGATGAGGCGAGATTAAACTTTTTTTTGTACACCCATCAATATCAACTAAATCACTAAAAGATGTATTTGGACATCTGTCTACTGCATCTTCAACCCCATCCATATCACTATCTACGTAAGCAAAAAGTGAACTCGATAGTAGTGTTACTATTAAAAAATGTAAAGCTATTTTCATGCTTTAACTCCTTTATGTATTAAGATGGAGAGACTAATGTCTCTCTCCAAACATACCTTCGCGAGAAGATACATTTTCCATATTAAAAGAACCGCCTAAACGTTCGTTTTCATGTCCAAGCTGGTTCCCCGCTTGTTGTTGGTTCATGTTTTGCATTCTATTCATCTCATTGCCATGCTCCATCTGCATCTCACTTGCATGTTCTTGCATCTGCGCCCCATGTTCTTGCATCTCTGCTCTATGTTCTTGCATCTGCTCATGATTCATCTCACCTGACTCTCCACGCTCTTGCATCTGTGCTTGCATTTTTTCTCTCATCTGTGTAATCGCAGCTGATCTATCTTCTTCATTCATATTTGAGAGTTGTGTTTTAAACTCATTCATAAGTTCTACACGCTCACCTGCTGGTGCTGATTGAATTGCCTCAATTTGTGCATCGATTGTTACATCTGTTGCTGCAAAACCTAATGTTAATGTTCCTATCACTGCTAGTGATAATATAATTTTTGTCGCTTTCATTTTGTAATCCTTTTGTTTTGATAGTCGTAGTATCACATAAAAGTGTTAGCGAAGTGTTAGCACTTATGCTCCTTTTCATAAAAGAGAAGATAAGTAGAAGGCAAAATAAGTAGTGTTAAAAATGTTGAACTTATTATGCCGCCTGTTATAACTACAGAGAGTGGATACTGTATCTCACTACCAACACCAGAGGCAAAGAGTAGAGGTAGTATACCAAAAAGTGTTGTAAATGCAGTCATAAGAACTGGTCTCAAACGCAGTAGTGTTGCATCTTTTAGAAGAGTCTTGAGTGAAACATTTGGAAATTTTACTCGTAGTTCATCTATGAAACTCACAAGCACAATACCATTCAGTATAGCAATGGCAAAAATAGCTAAAAACCCTACAATAGCCGAAACAGAGAGATAAATACCACTCACAACAAGTGCAATGATTCCACCTATAAATCCAAAAGGGACATTGAGTAAGATTATCATCGCTTTACCAAGAGAGTTAAACACAGTATAAAGCAGTAAAATCACTATAAGGATAGTGATAGGGATGATAAGCATCAACTTCTCGGTCGCTTCTTTCATGTTTTTAAAGTCCCCAGCCCAGCCAATATAGTAACCCGTAGGCATATTGACTTTTGTCTTTATAAGTCTGTCAGCTTCAGCCACAAACGAAGCCACATCACGACCCTCTACTTCCATAGAAAGAACCATATAACGACTAAGGTTTTCACGTTTTATAAATGCAGCACCCTGTTGTATCTTTACTGTACATATTTGATCAAGTGTTACTAATGCACCTGACTTTGAACGAAGAGTTACTTTTTTTATAGACTCTATATCTTTTTTGGCATCTTTTATCTTAGCAACTATGCCAAAACGACGAATCCCTTCTATCTTCTCACTCACAGGCTCTTCACCTATACCGTTACGAATGACATCCATAACTTCATCCACACTGATGCCGTACCTTGCAAGTGCTAAATAGTCTGGTGTGATTTTTATCTGTGCTTGACCAAGCTGTGACTCAACTTCCATTCGCTCAAGTCCATCTACCGAAGCCAAAGTTGATTGAATCTCTTGAGCAATTGCATCTAAAACTTTTTGGTCATCACCGTAAATCTTGACAGCGAGTTCTGCTTTTACACCCTCTAGGAGTTCTTCTATTCTCATAGCGATTGGCTGTGTTGGGATAAATGCCACATGAGTAAACTTATGCTCTAGCTCTTCGTTCATCTCCTGTGTTAAGGCTTCAAGGTCTTTTATACCCGGTTTTAGAGTTAAAAGAACCTCCATATAGTTACCTTGAGCTGTTTCACCCTTCTCACTGCGCCCTATCATAGAAAGAACAGAAGAGACTTCATCTGGATACGTTTTGAGTATATGTTTTTCAACCATCTGAGCTGTTACTACAGACTGAGTCAGAGCCGTTCCAGGAATGGCTATTACACGGTACATAATCGACTCTTCATTAAAAGAGGGCATAAACTCTCGTCCTTGCTGTGTAAGGACATAGGCTAGTGCTACAAAAATAATACTTACCGCTATTAAAACTTTTTTTGCATTACTCAGTGCAAAGATAAGTAACGGTGTGTAGACTTTTTTGATTTTTTTCATCACGACATTTTCAGAAGAAGATGTTGGTTTTAAAAGCAGTAAAACAAGTACTGGTACTAAAACTAACGCGACTAACAAAGAACCCAGCATTACAAAAACGATGTTGAGAGCCATCGGAGAGTAGAGTTTACCTGCTAAACCATCAAGAGAAAGAAGAGGAATAAATACAGCAGCGATAATAAGCACTGCATAAGTTACAGGAGTTGCTACCTCTTTTGCAGCAGCTGCGACAACCTCAACCTTTGGGGCATCTGGTTCATCATGGAGTTTTCTAAAACTGTTTTCTACTATAACAATAGTTCCATCAACTATCATACCAACAGCTATTGCTAAACCTGAGAGACTCATTAGGTTTGCTGAGAGCTCGTAATAGTCCATCAGTAAAAATGCGATAAGAAGAGAAAGAGGCAGTGATAAAATAACAATAAATGCACTTCTTAACTCAAATAAAAATAAAAACAGCACAATAGCAACTAAAATGATTCCACTTATAAGGGCAGAAGTCATAGTATTTACTGCCTTGTGAGTAATCTCAGTTCTGTCATAAATAGTCTCTATACTTACACCATCAGGGAGTGTGCTATTTACAGTTTGAAGTTTCGCTTTTATGTTCTCTACAACTTTGGCTGCGTTTGTTGCAGTACGCTGGAGCACCATACCCATAACAGCTTCTTCCCCATCTATACTCACAGCACCAAAACGCGGAGCAGAACCAGGAGCAACTACTGCAACGTCACCTATAGTGATAGACTGTGCTACACTACTTTTAATCACAGTGTTTCTTATATCATCAAGTGTTTTATACAGACCTGCACCACGTATGAGATACTGCTCAGAGTTAAACTCAAGGTACTGACCACCTGCTGCTTGGTTTGAGCTTTGCAAGGCTTGTATAATATCAGCATATGTGACATCGAAGTTTTGGAGTTTTTTTGTATCTATGAGTACATTGTACTGCTTCTCTTGTCCACCCCAACTAATAACCTCTTCAACGCCACTTACAGACTTGAGCAGTGGTGTTACTATATACTCCTGCATCTCTCTGATTTCTCTGAGTGTGTATTTTCCCGTGCTATCTTTTACCTCGTACCAAAAGACCTGCCCTAGCCCTGTTGTATTTGGTCCTAGTTGTGGTTTTCCCCAGCCTCTTGGAATATCTACAGTAGCCATACGTTCACTCACAAGTTGACGTAAAAAATAAATATCCATAGAGTCTTCAAAGAAGATACTCACATACGAGAGTCCAAAAATCGAGTTTGACATGATGAGTTTTACCCCTGCCATACCTGATACTGCAGATTCTATAGGGTAAGTGATGAGTTTTTCTATATCTTCAGCTGAGTTTCCTGGTGATTCTGTGTAGATAACAACCTGTTTTGGTGTTATGTCTGGAAATGCATCTACTGGTATCTCTTGGTAGGCTTTAAAACCAAACGCAGAGATAGTCATAAAAAGGACTAAAACGAGTACTTTATACTTGAGCGAAAGCTCTATGAGTTTTTCTAACATCCTAAACCCTAGTGACCATGCTCGCCAAGAGCACCTTTGAGTATCATTGATTTTACATAGTATGATTTAGCACTCACATACTCTTGACCCTCTTGTAAACCTAAAACAGCTACAAAGTTTTCATCTTCAGCGATTATCTTAACAACTGCGAGTGTGTAAGGTGCTTCATGCTCTTCATGATGTTCGCCATGTTCACTCCCCTCTTCATGTTCTTCATGACCTTCTTCACCTGATTCTTCTTCATGCTCTTCTTCATTAGGCACAAAAACAACCCACTCGTTATTAAAAAAACTAAGTGCTGATTTTTTTACTGCAAGATGAGTACTCTCTTCTCCAAAATAAACAGTAGATTTAAGGTAGGTATTTATAAAGAAATTTTCTACTTTTTCATCTACACTTGAGAGCACTACTACTCTTTGTGTAGTCGTATCTATCTTTGGAAGTATCTGTGTTACATGAGTAACTATATCTTTAGTTTCATACTTTACTACTATTTTATCCCCAACTTTTACCTTTGTTGCATACTCAAGAGGTAAAAATGACTTGATATAATAGGCTTGATTTTTTACTAAATTTATAACAGGTTCACTCACATTTATAGAAGAGTGTAAAGGCTGGAGTAGTGCCGAAACTGTTCCTGCACTATGTGCATAGAGCACAAAGTTCGCTGTAGCACTTTTTAGTTTCTCTGCTTTTATACCTAGAGTAGAGAGTTGTGATTCTAGTGCTGTGAGTTGTGCATTTATCTTACTGCGTTTAATCTCTTGGTTGTTTAACTCCTGCATAGAAGTCATACCTTTTTCATAAAGTTTTTTTACTGATTTATAATTTTTGTCTGTTGCTTGTAGTTGCTTCTTTAGTGCAAGATAATCTGCTGACATTTTTGAGACAACGATAGACTCTATAAGAGCCACTCTTTGCCCCTCTTTTACCTTCTGTGCAGGCTTAACATAGTACTTTTCTAAATGTCCTGCAACTAGCGAAGTCACAGACTGTTGTGCATTTGAGAGTTGAATTATCTGAGCATTTAATGCCACCGATTTGTTAAACTTGTGCAATGAAACCTTAGATATAGGTATCTCAGTTGCCAAGAGGCTTGATGCAAGTATAAGACTTGCAAGTAGTAACTTATTCATTATATGTTCCTGTTAAGTAGTTATGTTCTATGATGTTTAACTCTTTTGAGAGTATTATATTTAAGAGGTTTTCTTTTGTCTGTATGAGTTGGTTTTTGATAGTTTGTAGCTCTATTAGATCAATATTGGCTATTTTATAACCCTCTTCATACATCTCTAAAAGCTCTTTTTGCGATTGTAGTAACTCTAAAGAAGTCTCTTCTACTACTGCTAATGTTTTTATGGAGTTTTGAAGTTCACGAAGTTTAAAGCTTATTTGATTTGTGAGGTTTTGAGTAAAAAGTTTTGCCTTATCAGCTGAGAGTTTTGATATCTGTTTCTCTTGGCTTTTAGTATTAAACGCAAGGAGGGGAAGATTTATCCCAACTCTTGCGATACCCTGATCTGGTTCTTGCTCAAACTGACCATACACACTAATCCACTCTAATTTGTTTGCATTAAGTTTTGAACTTGCTCTTGCACTTTTTTCTGTCGCACGAGAGAGTTCTATGCTTGCGTTTGAGATAGCTTTACCATACTCAGACAGCATAAAAGTATATGCAGTATCAACTTCTATCTCATCATTTAAACCTCTATATCCCATCATTCTATAGTATGCGGTCGTTTTTTTAACTGCCGTTTGTGCAAGAAAATTTTGCACACCTTTTGTATCAAGAGAAGCTTGTAGGTACTTCACTTTTGCAATACTTCCATTCTCAAATCTACTCTGAGAAATATTTGCAATCTTTTGAGCAATAGCCAACTCTTCTTGTGCTAAATGCTCAGCACTTACTGCTCTTTTATACTTTGCATACAGTGATGAAAGTTCTCTTGTAAAACCTGCTCGAGAGAGTTTTACCCCTGCTTTTACTTGCTCAGTCTGTGCATATGCTAAATCTTCTCTTGCACTTGAGACACCCCATAAACGTATAGGTTGCGTAAGTGTTGCACTATATCCCACTTCACTATCTCCTATATCTGGAGAAAAGTTTGACACTTCAAGTGAAAGAGTTGGGTTTTTGTACCTTGTTGTCATACTTGACTTTTCTTGTGCTTGTTCTAGGCTCAAAGCATTTGTTTGTAGTAATGGACTTTTTTTCAGTGAGTCTGCTAAAAAATCCTCAAAACTTTGGGCATAAAGGCTCCCTATAAGTAAAGTTGTTAAAAATACTATCTTCATTCTAATTCCATGAATTCATAATATTTTCAAGATACTCATAAACACTATGAATATGAGACTTTAACTCCTCATCTATATCGAGACTATCAGCAACTGTTTTCATATTTATCGTAGCTAAAACTGTTTTTCCATTTTCCTCATAAACAGATAAGCGACAAGGTAAGTATACCGATATTGCAGACATTGATTGAAGTATCTCCTGAGCTGCACTAGGGTTACATACCTCATAAACCGTTATATCTTTATCTATTGGAAAACCTTTTGTTTGGAGAATTTTTTGAAATTCGTAAGATCCAAGTACTCCAAATCCAGACTCTTTAGAGTGTGCTACTAGTTCTTCTTTTACTTGTGCTAAGGGTGTAGTTGTAGTTACTGTATATATCATTGTATATCCTTCTTTTTGTATTAAACCCAAATTATGCAATAAAAAATTAAAAATATTACCTATCATTGCACTCAAGGAACATTCATTAAAAATCAAACCACCGTGGAGGTGGCTTAAAATTTTTACTAAACATCCCTTAAGAACAAGCATAGGCAATCTTTAGAAATCTCTATTGCATAATTTTGGTTGAAATTGTGTATATCGAAATAGCTTTTATTTATAAAAAGCATAACTGTAGGTAAAGGTGTGTTTAAACGTGTCTTGGAGGTATTAAAAAAGTCTTAGTAATATCATAGTCATAAGAGATAAGATTTGAGTAGGGTTGTTCTTGTAGTTTTTGTGTCTGAATAATTTCTAAGTTTTGGGGAATGAGATAAGAAAGATGAAACTCAGAATGAATATTACAAATATCATTTGGTTCATCTAAGTGTACAGCTTGGGAGAACTCCTGTACATACTCACTTACTTGACACTTATGAGAGTCAAGCATATCTATGGCAAAAGCATGCACTACTTGAAAGCTCATAACAAAGAGTAAAAGCAAAGTGAGTATCTTTTTGTTTTTCATGTTAAAATTCTAGCATAATTAAGTCAATACTAGCTAAAATAAGACCCTAGCAACAACTTGAAGGAATAACTATGTCACTTACAAAAGAAGAACAAAACAAAGAAGCGATTAGCACTTTTTTAGCTTGGAATGCCATCACACCAGAGACTGCAATGGGGTTTAATAAGTTTGAAGTAGCATATCATGTCGGTGAGAGTAGAATATTTCGTGAAATGACACCTGTAATTTTTCACATAGACAGACCTAGCACTATAAATGTCATCTTACCTGAGATAAACAACATCGAGTTTGAAACAGAACTTGCGATATCACAACAAACTTTTCACTTCGATGATGACAATGAAACACTCGTAATTACAGACAATATATCAGACAAACATAATCAAAACTATAAAATACTCATTCATAGTTTGTATTTAGATTAAAAAGATATTTTAACGGTCGAAGATAGCCAATAAGTCGCCGCTAGGCTACTTATTGGATACTCTGAGACTGTGAAAGAACCCAATCCCAAACACTAAAAAATATTCTACCAAAATCACTCTAAAATTAACCATACTAAAAT
>DQSP01000127.1 GCA_015663215.1 Sulfurimonas sp. | reverse complement strand
GAAAATCTCTGCAATCTCTAAAATAAGATGCTCTAATTCATCATGTAGAGGATCAGGATTTAGTCCATTAATCGCATAAAATATTCCGATAAGCATAAACATAAATGTACCTGCGAACAGTGCTGGTTTAGCCTTATTAACCTCATACTTATCTTCAGTAGCAATAAAGTAGTATGCAATTACAAAAACTGCTAAACTTAACCAACCTACCCAACTTGTAGCCAAGTTTATAACTTGACCTTCTAATAATACATGACCAGCTTTTACTGCTGAATCTGCCATTGAACTATGTTCCATTATATCTCCTTTTGTATTGTGTGAACGCCTATCGATTTATCCCGTGCAAGTGCCCCGAGGACTATTTCTTTTGCCGTTAATAAACGAAATTTCAATAGTGTACCAATATTTTCATTCAAAAGAACATTAATTGACTCGAGTGCATCATTTAATCCTCTTTTAGTACGTATAATTGAAACATTTTCCCACATTATTCGTCTGAGTTGATTTTTTTTGGCTTTATCCTCTTTAAGACTCATTATATTTTGTGATACATCAAACTCTCTGAACTCTTTCTCTTTTGTATCCAAAAGAATTGTTTCTACAGCTTGTGCTGCAAACACTAAACCCTCTAAAAGTGAGTTTGAAGCAAGGCGATTTGCTCCATGAACACGAGTAGAAGCAACTTCTCCAATAGCATAAAGATTTTTTACACTCGGGACACGACCTTTTAAGTCTGTTCGTATACCCCCAATTGCATAATGAAATGCAGGAGATATGGGTACTCTTTGCATTGGCACATCATAGCCCATGCCACGTAAGTAGTGACAGATATTTGGAAAACGGTGTTGGAAATACTTTTCATCAAAGTTTTTAAAAACTAAGTAATTATTCATACCCGTCTTTTTCTTATGCAGATATATTGACTTACTTACAATATCACGAGAGGCTAACTCCCCGCGTTTATCATAGTCAAACAAAAAACGCTCTCCACTCTCATCTTCTATAGTAGCACCCTCACCACGAAGCGCTTCTGTTAAAAGCATCTTTTGAGCATTATCACTATTTACAAAAACAGTAGGATGAAACTGTAACATCTCCATTCTATCAAGGGGGATTCCTTTGTCAACACAAAGTCCTTGAATATCTGCACTTATGCAAGGTGCATTTGTATGGTACTCGTAAAGTGACCCTACTCCACCACTTGCAATTATTATATCTTTTGCATAAATATTTCGACTTTGTCTATGGTCAAGTACTGTTACACCATAACAAACACCATCTTTTATGAGTAGATCAACTACTCTTGCACTCCCGAGCATCGCATGAGGGTTGTGCGAGAGTAAAAAATAGTGCAAGTATCGTCCAGTTGCATCACCACCTGCATGAAGGATTCTTTCGCAAGAGTGAGCTGCTTCTTTAGTGTAGAGCAGTTCTCCATTCTCATCTGTATCAAACTTAAACCCGTTCTCTACTAAGTCGTCAATTGCCTCACGAGAAAACTCTGAAAGTACTTTTACAGCTTCTTCGTCACATAAACCATCACCTGCATCGAGTGTATCTTGCATATGAGCGGGAATATCTGCTTCATCTCTTGCAAGGGCTACACCACCTTGTGCATAAAAGGTATTACACTTAAAAGTTTCACGTTTATTGATGATAAGTACTTTTTTATCTCTTGGTAGTTTCATTGCAGCATAAAGTCCAGCAACTCCTGCCCCAATAATTATAACATCGTATTTAAACATTACTCACAACTCTCATTAGTATCTTCTTGTAGATTTTTTTTGTCATCTATAATAAAGATAACATTCTCGTCACCCTCTGGTGCATCTTCTATATAATATGGTGCTGCTTTATAACCACATCCACTTAAACTAAACAAAAAGATTGCTATAATTAGTACATGAAAACTACTCAAGATATACTTTCTTCGATTCAACATAAACCTCAATTTAAAAAAATTTTACACCATAAGTGTATCAACAAACTTCTCAGCACAATTCTTCCAGCTCTGAGACGAAACATAAAGCATGGCTATATTAACAAAAATATATTTTATATTATCATAACTGCTGCACTTAATAAATATGACAAAGATAATATTATAAAAACGATTAAAGGGGTTTTAAATTCGCCTATGATTCTTAAATCCGAACACTTTATTGAGTGTGATGATATGAATATCGAAGACGTCATTGTATATGTAGACCATAAGCCAAAACTCTCAACTGACTTACATATGACATCTGCACATAAGATACATTATGTAGAAAGAGCGAGTGGTGATATACAAATAGCTATCAAAGATGAAAAACTACATGCACTTGCACAAGAGATACAAGACATAATCAAAAAAGAATCTAATGAATCTTCTTGAGACTATAAAACAACTCCCCTCTTCACCCGGTATATATCAGTACTTTGATAAGGATGGTCATATACTTTATATAGGTAAAGCAAAAAACCTTAGTAATCGTGTAAAAAGCTACTGGCAATTTACACCAAGCTTACAAGCAAACAATACACTCTCACTTCGCATCAAAAGGATGATAGACCAAACAGTATCTATGAACTATATAGTAGTAAATAGTGAACATGATGCTCTCATCCTTGAAAACTCTCTTATCAAACAGCTTAACCCAAAGTACAATATTTTACTTCGTGATGATAAGACCTACCCCTACATATATATAGATAACAACGAAAAGTATCCGCGTTTTGACATCACTAGAAAGATTATTAAGAGTAAAGATATTACTTACTTTGGTCCTTACTCTGTTGGTGCGAGGGATATTTTAGACTCTGTTTATGAGATATGCAAACTTGTTCAAAAAAAATCCTGCTTGAAATCTCATAAACTTTGCCTCTATCATCAAATAGATAAATGTCTTGGTCCTTGTGAACTTCCTGTAAGTCAAGAGCGATATAAAATAGAAATAGACCTTGGGACAAAACTCATTAAAAATAAAAAAACTCTTATTAAAAATTTAGAAGAAAAAATGGAGTTTTATGCAGATGAGATGCGTTTTGAAGAAGCTGGAGAACTTCGAGATAGGATAGAAAGGATTAGTCGCTCAGAGATTAAGAGTGAGATAGATTTTGCAAGCAGTGAAAACTATGACATCTTTGTCGTTAAGAACTCTCTTACTCGTGCAGTAGTAGTGAGAATATTTATGCGTAATGGTAAGATAATATCTTCGTCACATGATTTTATAAACATAAATGATAGTTATTATGAAGATGAACTCTACTATAGAGTTTTGCTTGATTACTATAAGGAAGAAAAGCCCCCTATCATTGCACCAATACTCATTGCAAAAGAGATTGAAGGTCTTTCTTTAATCCAAAACCATCTCAGCACTATTTTTGAAAAAAAAGCAAACATATCTGTACCCCAGCGTTCTAAACGCAGAGACCTGATAGAACTTGCCCTCTTAAACGCAGAGGAACTTCTCAAACGCGATAAAAAAATAGACCATACAAAGATTCCCCTACAGATACAAGAGCTCTGTTGTTTAGAAAAAGTTCCCTCACGAGTAGAAGTCTTTGACAACTCCCATATGTCAGGTGTAGCAACTGTTGGAGCAATGATAGTTTATGAAGATGGAAAATTTGAAAAAACATCCTATAGAACTTATCATTTAGAAGCTAAAGATGAGTATGCACAGATGAGAGAAACTCTAACGCGAAGAGTTACTAGTTTTTCTAAAAGTTCTCCACCTGACCTGTGGATACTTGATGGAGGTGCTACTCTTTTAAAACTTGCCATAGAGATTTTAGCTTCTAATGCGATAAATCTTGATGTTATAGCTATATCTAAAGAAAAAATTGATGCTAAAACACATAGAGCTAAAGGTAAAGCAAATGATATTCTTTATACAAAAGATGATGTTTTTAGACTTCAAAACAGTGATAAACGTCTACAATGGGCACAAAACTTAAGAGATGAGGCGCACAGATCAGCCATTACATTTCATAAAAAAACAAAATTAAAACTTGACAAAGAGAGTAAACTTCTGAGTCTAAGTGGTATTTCACATGCAAAAGTACAAAAACTCTTAAACATATTTGGAACATTTAATGAACTCAAAAATGCTTCATTTGAGGAAATAAGTGCAGTTTTAAATGCAAAAGATGCAAAAAACATTAAAAAGTTTTATAAATAAGTTTTAATTAGCTTTGTTTATGATATATTTATATCGATTCTAGTTATTTAAGGTTTTTTAATGGAAAAAGTGATACCAATAGACAAAGAGTATATTTATGCCGGAGATGTAATTATCAGTCAAACTGATACAAACGGCTTTATTACATATGTAAATCGAGCTTTTGCAATAGCTTCAGACTACACGACAGATGAACTTTTAGGAAAGTCCCAAAATATAATTCGTCATCCCGATATGCCAAAGATAAT
>DQSP01000112.1 GCA_015663215.1 Sulfurimonas sp. | reverse complement strand
TCTATGAAGAAACTATCTTTCTTCCCTCTTTTTAATAAAAATCTTCATCAATGCCCCTGTTAATGTTAAGTTAGTTACCATCGCAACTATTACTGTTACACCTGTGATAAGCCCAAAGTTGAAAAGATTTGTCATGCTTGCAAACATAAAAACTAAAAATCCAGAACTCAGAACAAGAGATGTTATAAATATAGCTCGTCCTGTTGAGTGAAGTGTGAGTCGTATCGCTTCATCCACATCGTTGTGCAGCAAAAGATAGCGTTTAAAGTTATGCATATAGTGTATAGTATCATCGACTACCATTCCTATGGCTATGGCCCCGATGAGAATAGTGAACATATCTAAAGGTAGGTCAAACACTACCATAAACGCGATACCAAACATTATAGGTGTTAGGTTAGGTATCATACTGAGAACTCCAAGCTTGATGTTACCGATGAGAAGGACCATCAAGATAGCTATAACTATAAACGCGATGATATAAGACTCTATAGAACTTTGAATAGACTTTGTGATGGTTGTTGAGAGTATAGGGAGTGTACCCGTAACACTTATAGTCGCCATTGATTTGAATTCTGAGTCTAAGAGAGTTTGTAGTTGGTCTATCAACTCCACATACTCTATACTATCAACCCATGGTGCTTTGATACTCATGCGAGTTTTAGAAAACTGGCTATCTACTATCTCCTCTAAGTCATCACTTCCACTATTTTCAAAGAGTAAAAACTCTTGTGCTATGAGGTTTTTGTCTTGTGGGATGACGTAAAATTCTGCTCTATTTTCATTAAGAGCCATATGTATCTCTTTTAAAACATCATTTATGCTGACTATCTTGCCAATAAAGTAGTTTTCACCCTTGTAGGTGTAGATAGTTTTTGTAACTCTCTCGATGGTGTTTAAAAACTCTGGATTATAAACACCATTCTCTTTGCCTGTATCTAAAACAACTTCTATGCTTATTGACCCTCTAAGTTCTTTATCTATTATTTCAGTATTTGTTCTTACTATATTATCTTTTTTAAACCAGTGAAGAGGGTTATGAGAAAACTGCATTTGAGATGCTAAGAGTAGTGAAACAACTATGATAACTAGGGTGCTAGCAATGATACTTTTATAGTAGTTTATGGAAAAATTTGCAATATTTATAGTAAATTTGTCTAAAAAACTATCTTCATCTTGAGGTTTATGTTTCATAGGCATAAATGAAAGCAGTAGTGGAATGAAGACAAGAGTCAAAATTAGTGCAAGTGTTACACCAACTGCTGAAAATATTCCAAGTGCAGCAACAGGGGCTATATCGGAGATGGAAAAAGAGAGTAAAGATGCTGCTGTTGTAAAAGAGGTCATAACTACAGCCAAACCTGAGTGCCCAATAGCATAAGCAATTGAATGATTTTTATCTCCTGTTTCATCATACTTATGATAAAAGATAGAGAGTATATGAATACTATCCCCAATTCCAACTGCAAGAAGTAGTGAAGGAAGTATCTGTGTCATAGATGTAATAGGGTATTTAAAAAGTGCCATAGTCCCAATAGTAGCGAGTAGTGTTAATATGACTACAAGCAGAGGAACAAAGATACCGCTTACTCTTCTAAAAGTTAAAAAAAGTAAAATCGCTATAGTTAAAATCACATACAGAATAAACTTTGACATATCCTTCATAAGTGTTTCTTGTAAGTTCTTTGTAACTATGGGACTTCCAGCATCGTATATTTTAAAATCATCTGTTCTATATCTATTGAGAATTTCTTCAAGTTTATAAATGAGCTCATTTGTTTCAGGACCAGTGATAAACTCTAACTCTTTATGAGTGCTCTCATCCTCATCAAACCCATCAGTTAGAGGGTCAAAGTCATTTACCCCCATAGATGTATATGTATTAGTTGTTATCATAATTGTTGTGAAAGTAGAGTCGGTGTTTAGGTAGAGATCTTTATAGATGTTGTTGCTTTTTGCAAAGCTAGCAATTGCATCTAGCTTTTTCTGCTCACTTGGAATACCATCTAAAAAGAGATCTTCAACTATAAGCTCAGAGTGGTTCCCTACAGTTTTTCTAGCATTTTTAAGAGAGTCAACTGCTTTGATATGAGGAACATTTTCTTCTATCTCTGCATGAAGTTTAAAGAGCTTTTGCAAAAAAGCTTTATCAAAGACATCTTTAGTCTTAATGGCAACTAGAATTTTTTCATCACGACCAAACTGGTTTCGAAAGTCGTTATACATCAAAATCTGAGGGTCATCTTTGTAAAGAAAACCTTCTGTTGAAGTGTCAAAAGTTATTTTAGGAAGGTTTGAAGCAAGACCAAAAACAAGAGCAAATGTAAGAAACAATGCGATAAATCTATGCTGTATAATGAAGTATGTAAAATCTTCAAACTTTTTTTCTACCTTGAGTCGCCAATCTGATTTCATATTATAATCCTTTAGTAAATATTATATAGCGCCAGTGTTAGTAGAATATTAAGAGGACAAATTATAATGCTACTAACATTCCACTAACACTTATAGTATATAATTATCTTAATAAAAGAAAATAAGGATTTTAAAATGCAAGCAATCACTCAACTCGTTTTAGATGAAAACAATATCGCGTTTCACCCCATGATGGGAAATAGTTACCAACTCAATGGTATTTCTAAAGAGATTATTATACTTTTACGTGATTCAAAATCAAAACATGAAATTGTAGAGTTACTATCGCAGCGTTATGACACAAGTTATAACGAGCTTTTTATAGATGTGAGTGATCTATTTTCTAAGCTTAAAGTCTATGGACTTCTAGGGTGAAAGTAGCAGTTAGTGGTTTAAACAATACAGATAATCCAGCTCCAGGTATTCCTGTTATAAAAAGTATTTCATCTAAGCATGAAATTATCGGTTTTTCATATGACCCAAATGAACCGGGAAACTATATGAATATGACTGAGAAGACTTATCTTATGCCTTATCCTTCTTTGGGTTACGAGGCACTAAAGTCAAGACTTGTAGAGATACAAGAGAAAAGTGGCATAAACGCCATCATTCCAAACCTTGATGCAGAACTCCCTCTCTATATTAAATATCAAGATGAGATAGAGGCACTTGGCATTAAACTCTGTCTTCCATCAGCAGAGAACTTTGAGCTGAGAAATAAGAATAGACTGGATGTACTTTGTAAAGATTTAGAGATTATCTATCCTAAAACACATGAAGTTAGCTCTATTGCTGATCTGCAAAAGATTGTTGATGATGGTAGTAAGTTTCCTATGATGATAAAAGGGAACTACTACAAGGCATACAAGGCTTTTAACATCGAGAGTGCTATAGAGTATTTTTACAAAATCTCGAATGAGTGGGGATTCCCTGTTTTAGTGCAAGAGGTAGTAAGTGGTGATGAGATAAACCTTGTTGGTGTAGGCAATGGTGAGGGTGTTCTTTGCGGGGCAGTCTCTATAAAAAAACTTACAACTACTGAGATAGGAAAAATCTGGACGGGTGTTACCATCCAAAATGAAAAGCTTATGAGCATAGCGCAGGACTTTGTAAAACTCACAAAATGGAAAGGTCCATTTGAGCTTGAAGTGATGGTAAACCTAAATCAAGTTTACATGATAGAGATAAACCCGCGTTTCCCAGCATGGGTCTATTTTGCTACAGAGATAGGGGTAAATCTTCCGCTTATGGTGACAGAGATTATGGAGGGCAAAAAGATAGAACCACAGCTCACTTACCCTCAAAACAAAATGTACATCCGCTACACAGGGGAACTTGTAACGGATTTCAACGATTTTATAAAACTACTTTCACAAAAGGAACTCTAAGATGGAAAAATTAGCATACGAAAAACCGACAATAAATAAAATAGACTTCGCAATGGCTTCAAAATATGGAAGCCCTATAAATACACAAAAAGTACGTACAGAGATAGATGGGATTAGTGTAAATGAGCTGACTGAAAAGTTTGGAAGTCCGATATTTGTCTTTTCAGAGAGAAAAATGGAAGAGTTGTATAACAATCTCTACTCTGCATTTAGCTCGCGTTATCCTGATGTGCAGTTCGGATGGAGTTATAAAACAAACTACCTAAATGCTATCTGTAAAGTTTTTCACCGCCTTGGTTCTTGTGCAGAAGTTGTAAGTGAATTTGAGTATCAAAAAGCTCGTGCTTTAGGCATAGAAGGTAAAGACATTATATTTAATGGTCCTTATAAACCCTATGAAGATTTAAAAATAGCAGTACAAGAGGGAGCTAAAATTCATGTAGATAATCTCTTTGAGCTTGATGACTTAGAGAAGATTGCCACTGAACTTGGCATAGTTATTCCTCTTGCTATTCGTATAAACATGGACATTGGTGTCTACCCTCAGTGGAGCCGTTTTGGTTTTAACTATGAAAATGGTGATGCTTATGAGGCGATAGAGAGAATGTATAAGTCTAAAAAGATGAAACTTGTGGGGATTCACTCTCACATCGGTACTTTTATGCTTGATGCAAATGCTTATAGAAATGCAACGACAATTATTATGCAACTCAAAGAGCAGGTAGAACGCGACTTTAACTCTGAGATAGCTTATATAGACTTGGGTGGTGGTTTTGCGAGTAAGTCAAACCTCAAAGGTATCTATCAGTCAACAGATGTGATTATTCCAACTCCAGATGATTATGCTGAGGCGATTACAAATGTCATTTATGATCTTAACAAGAGTGAAAACTTACCGAAGCTCTATCTTGAGACAGGACGTGCACTTATAGATGAAGCAGGGTATTTGCTTACTTCTGTACATGGTTACAAACGTTTTCCTGATGGCAAAAAAGGCTATATCTTAGATGCAGGAGTAAATCTACTCTACACATCAACTTGGTATAACTTTAACATTGAGACAGATAAACATTATGAGGGAGAGAATGAGCCTTCACTACTTAATGGTCCTCTGTGTATGAATATTGACATTATAGAAGAAAATATTACATTGCCACCGCTCAATCGTGGAACAGTTCTAAGTATCTCTCCTGTTGGAGCATATAACTATACTCAAGCGATGCAGTTTATTCGCTACAAGCCAGCCGCAGTTCTCATTGACCGTGGTGGAAAAGCTCGATGTATAAAAGAGGTAGATGACCTTGCAACTATAAATTATAAAGAGATATAGTAGAGAATGTTTAAGCATGAAAACCTTATAACAAGTATATTAAAACCGTATTCTTCATTATTGTTTTTAAACAACAAGTATATGGGTCTATTACTCATTCTCATTACATTTACAAATCCATCAGTCGCCATTAGTGGACTGTTTGGGGTGTTCTTTACTATACTTTTTGCAGAACTTATTGAGTTTAAAGAGTCTTACTTAGCACAGGGCTTTTATATCTATAACTCTCTACTTGTTGGCATGGGAATAGGGTTCTTGTTTTCCCCTTCACTTATAAGCATCGCACTTATTGCTATAGCTTCTGCATTTACTTTCATGTTTAGTTTTATGCTCAACCGACTCTTTAGCACTTACAAGATTCCTATACTCTCGCTTCCATTTTCAATAGTTACGATGTTTATTTATCTCGCCTCTTTAAAGTACTCAAATCTACTCTCTACACTAGTGAATAATGCGAGTAGTTTTGACATAGAACTACCTCTTATTATTAGTGGATTTTTAAAGTCATTTGGAACTATATTTTTTCTCCCATCAAACATAGCTGGTTTAGCAATAGCTCTACTTGTTCTTTACTTCTCTCGTATACTTTTTATCATGGCTGTGAGCGGTTACTACTTTGGTATAATGGTGCATAGCTATCTCATAGGCTCTTACGAGCAGGCACTTTATAATCCTTATGCCTTTAACTACATCTTAGTGGCAGTTGCCTTGTGTGGTGTGTTTTTGCTCCCTACTTGGAAGAACTATATCTTAGCACTTATTGGTGTTGCCATCAGTGTTATGCTTACAGATGCCATCTCTATTCTTTTTAGTTATTACTCTATCCCTGTCTTTACACTCCCCTTTAACATAACAGTCATTACATTTATATTTATTCTCTCTAGCACTTACTATAAAGAGTTTAATGCAGAGATAAAATCAAGCCCAGAGGAGTCACTCTCAAATTATCTCTCTAAAATATTTCGTTTTGGAAAAACTCATGTAAAACTATCCCTCCCTTTTAGTGGCGAGTGGCAAGTTTATCAAGCTTTTAATGATGAGTGGACACATAAGGGTGAGTACAGATATGCATATGATTTTGTCAAAACGAAAGATGGAAAAACATATGCAAATGATGGACTTTATGCGAGTGACTACTATGCTTTTGGGGAGTCAATACTGGCTCCTGTGAGTGGCTATGTAGTCGCAGCACAACATGACCTTGTTGATAACATCATAGGTGAAGTAGACCGCATAAACAACTGGGGGAATCACATCATCATAAAAAGTGATAGTGGTTTTTTTGTAGAGATAAGCCATCTTATGCAGTACTCTCTTACATACAAGGTGGGAGATTATATAGAGGCAAACGCCATCATCGCTAAGTGCGGTAACTCTGGTTATTCTCCTGAGCCACATATTCATATACAAGCACAGTATCTTGGTGTTTTGGGTGGTTTTACTCAAGAGTTCTGTTTTAGTGAGTATATACAGGGTGAACAACTCATTTTTAACAGTGTGCCAAAAAAAGGTAAGTCTCTGAGGGCTGTTATAAAAGACAGAAGTATAAGTTCGCGTTTGCATTTTATACTTGATGATGTTTTTGAGTATGAGCTTTATAAAAACAACATTTATGTATCTAGTGTAAAGTTTTGTGTAAAGATGAATGCATATAGTCAGTTTTATCTCCAAGATGAGTTAGGGAATGAACTCTATTTTTATAATGATACGAAGCAGTTTTATTTTTATAACTATCAAGGAGAGGAATCACATCTTAAATGGCTTTTTAAACTCGCCCCACGTATTCCCTTTGTAAGCTCGCAGGCTTTAAATTTTGTAGATTATCTACCTGTCTATCTAGTTAAATCTAAATTGCAAAGTGTAGTAATCGAGTTACTATCTACATTAAACCAAAACATATATAAACAAGAGCATCACTATGATTTTGATGGTAGATGTATTCGCTCAGAGTATGGAAAAGTCTGTTTAGAGAGTGCTAACAAAGCACTAACACTCATCAGTTACAATCATACAGAACTTAGGAGAAAACTATGAAAAAATTACTTTTAGCAACAGCACTAGTCGCATTTACATTAAATGCAGAGGTAGTCTCACTGCTCCCTTATGGAGGTTCATTATCATATGATACCGATAGCACAAAGTCTATTAAAGATACGGCAACACTTTATGGTGCTCATGCAACTGTTGGAACACTCAAGTATCTGGTCGAGGTTGATTACCTTAAAACAGATATAACTTACAAAGATACGACTCTTGGAGAGTTAAACCAAGATGATATTAGTTTTGCCTATGGTAGATACTTTGAGAATTTTATACTCCGTGCTGGTGTGCATTATATTAATACAAATGATCCGCTTTTAGGGAATGGCTATGTAGGTTTTGCAACTATTGGTGGCTATAACTATGTTGGATATGATAAGTACTCGTATGGTATAGAGGCCTATTACTCCTCTTATGAAAATAATGTTTCACTTACACAGTTTACACCTTATTTTACAGCATATAAAGCTATAAATATCAACTGGGGGAATACACTAGTACTTAAAGCCAACTATCAACTAACACCTGACTATGAACAAAGCTCTTATTTATCCTATGATGTGAGTGATACTATTTGCTATAAAAGTATTTATTTAACTCTTCGAGCTTATGGTGGAGAGATGGCAACAGGGGTTAAAGATAGTGGTTTTACTGTTATTAATACAGTAGATTTAATGCAAACAGGCTATGGGGCTAAGTTTGGTTATTATTTCACCCCAAGTGCAATTTTGTCTTTAAGTTATGATGTGAATA
>DQSP01000126.1 GCA_015663215.1 Sulfurimonas sp. | reverse complement strand
TAAATACTTAAAAGGTTCATAATGAAATTTACTAAAATTGCAACTACTGAACAAATTGATCAAAAATGGATTTTGATTGATGCTGAAGGTAAAACCTTTGGTCGTATGATGACTGAAGTAGCTACTCTTCTTCGTGGAAAAAACAAAACTTGTTGGACTCCAAATATTGACTGTGGTGACTATGTTGTTATCATCAATGCTTCTAAAGCTAAGTTCAACGGACTTGGTAAAATAGCAAACAAAGAGTACTTCTCTCATTCTGGTTACTTCGGTTCAACTAAGAGTGTTAAAATGACTGAACTTTTAGAGAAAAACCCAGAGAAACTTTATAAGTTATCTGCTCGTGGTATGCTTCCTAAAACTAAGCTTGGTGCTAAAATGCTTAAAAAATTAAAAATATATGCAGGTGCAGAACACCCTCACACTGCACAACTAGCTAAGTAAGGATTAACATGGCAAATACAATTTATGCAACTGGTAAACGTAAAGCGTCTATCGCAAAAGTATGGTTAACTCCAGGTTCTGGTAAAATGACAATCAATGGTCTCTCTTTAGATGCATGGTTAGGTGGACTTGAAGCTAAGAAACTTCGTGTTAAACAACCATTAGTTATTTCTAAGCAAGAAACATCTGTTGATATCGTTGCTACAACTTTTGGTGGTGGTTTTGGTGGTCAAGCTGATGCACTTCGTCATGGTATTTCTAGAGCATTAGTAGCGTTTAACCCAGAAATCAAAGCTATCCTCAAGCCAGAGGGTATGATGACTCGTGATTCACGTGTTGTTGAACGTAAGAAACCAGGTAAACGTAAAGCTCGTCGTTCTCGTCAGTTTTCTAAGCGTTAATCCGTTTTTACCTCTCTATCGTATCAAGATTTCTATCTTGGTACACCTCTTCTAAATATTTTATATAAATTTTACACTTTTATGCTCATCTATACTGTTTTAATATTTTTTTTATGCTCTTAGTAGTAAAATGCATCGTAATAAAAAAAGGACAACAAAATGATAAAAAAAACAATATTAATATTAAGTTTAGCTGCACTATCACTTACTGGATGTAACCATTCAAGTGATGCTAAACCTGAGCATAAAACTTCAGCAGACCATGAAAGTCACTGGGGTTATGGAACAGATAATGGTCCTACACATTGGGAAGAGTTCTCAGGAACATGTGGAAAAGGTATTCACCAGTCACCTGTAAATATCATTCCAGGTAAGACACTTAAGATGAACCATTCATATGACTTAAGTATGCATGATGATATTACTGGTTTAGCAAAAGTCATCGATAATGGTCACTCTATCAAAGTAACACCTGAACATGGAGGACATATTACTCTTCACGGTGAAAATTTTGATCTTTTGCAGTACCACTTTCATGGAAAATCAGAACATACTATAGATGGAAAACGTTACGATATGGTTGCACATATGGTACACCAAAATCCAAAAACAAAACAGTTAGCGGTTGTAGCAGTTTTCTTTGAAGAAGGTGCAAAAAATAAAGTCCTAGAAAAAATTATTGATCACGTAGGTTCTACAGTTCAGTTAGATCCTCAAGACTTTGTACCACTTGAAACCTCACACTATTATCACTATATTGGCTCTTTAACAACACCACCATGTTCTGAAAATGTTCAGTGGTACCTTTTAAAAACACCACAAAAGGCATCTAAAGAGCAGATAGAACACTTTAGAAAATTTTATGTTGATAATGAACGTCCAGTTCAAGAACTTCACGATAGACTTATTGAGGCTAACTAGTTAACCCTATTTAACTATAATACCTTTAACTTACAAAAGCTAAAGGTATTATCATGAAAAAAAGTATTCTCGCAGTTGTTATTTTACTATTTATAATCACATCCCTCCCAATTATAGGTAATACCTTCATCAAAAATACTATAGATGAAAGAGTAGTTGAATTAAAATCATTCGGTTTACAAACAACTAAAGATGAAACTCATGCGACATACTTAAATACTTCAAGACATTTTGAATTTATCATCAAAGACTCTAAAAACTTTTTAAATCACCTCAAACAATACTCAGATAAACAGATACCTTCTTATGTTAATGCAATGATTGAAGGTGTAGTCATAGGTGCTGATGTAAAGTACTCAAATTTACCTTTTGCAAAAGCTTTTGAGATAGAAATATACCCAATAAACTTATCTCCACAAATGAATAAAAAATTAAAAGATGATGATATGAACTTTTATGCATATGTAGAGAATCTTTTGAATGATAAGGCTCTGATGTATCACATAGAGTATAACCTGTTAAATGATGATTTTAAAGGCTATATACGAGATATACAAACAAACTATACACAGCTTAATGGTACAAAGTTTATACTTACTTTAGAGAAAGCAAACTTTAAAGGACAAGGGGAGTTGCTAGCACCAAAAGAGTTGAATTCAAAAATAAAAAAGTTGCATTTTGAAGTATCTCAAGATACACAAGTTTTAAATATCTTTTTAAATGAGTTTAAAAGTAGTAGTAATTTTGAATCAGTAAACACATACCTAACAAGTGTAGATATTGAAACAATTGTTATGACATTACAAGGTAGTAATGATGATATAAATATTCGTATGAAGAAATTAAGAGCAAATGCTTCATCAAACGAACAAGGTATCACTACTCAGTTGAACTCTAAAACATCAATAAAAAGTTTAGAACTTCATTCAAACCAAGTGGATTTAAATATAGAAAAATTAAATTTTGATATAGCTTTAAGTGAACTCGATAAAAAAGAATATCTGGCTTTTACACAACTTACATCTCAGAATAATAAGAGTTCTTTAGAAGTTCAAGAAAGTCTTCTTAAGCTCTTAAGTAAAGGAGTAGTTTTAGAAATAGCAGATTTTTCTATTGCTAAGTTTTCAAAAAACAGTGAGAAGACTATAAAGGGATTTGAGTTGAAGTCAAACCTAACACTTAAAGAAGATAAAGACTTAGCTAAGAAGATGAAACGCTCACCTTTTATGATAATACCAGATATCTCATTCCTAAGCGAGCTGAAAATATCTAAAGAATTATATGTAGAATTACAAAAGACTAGTGGCATGCTAAGTCATTTTAAAGGCTATGAAAAAGAAGATGGAGATGACTATATCTTTGTTTTGGAGTTTATTGATGGTAAAGCAAGTGTGAATGGTAGGAGTTTAAACTAGGTATGAAGTTTCTTTTTGTTTTACTTTTAAGCTGGAGTCTTGAGGCTACAACTTTGCATCTAGCGACCTCTACAAATCCAGCGAGGCTTAACCCCATCCTTGCAACGGATTCGTCTTCTTCGGAGATAGCAGGATTTTTATTTAATGGACTTGTAAAGTTTGATAAAGATTCTAAAATAATCGTAGGTGATTTGGCTGAAAAATTTTACTTTGTAGATGATAAAACTTTAGTATTTGAGCTTAGAAAAAATGTTAAGTGGCACGATGGTGCTCTTTTTAGTGCAAAAGATGTACTCTTTACTTACCAAACTCTCATCTCTGATAAAATCTCTTCACCCTATAGTGCAGGTTTTCGTTTTGTAGATAGTGTAAAGATTTTAGATAGGTACAGAGTCCAAGTGAAGTATAAACAGGCATACTTTAAAGCCCTAGAGACTTGGATGATGGGTATACTTCCTGAGCATATTTTAAAAGATGAAGAGAACATGATGAGTGCTAAGTTTAACACTGCACCAATTGGAACAGGAGCTTATAAACTAGAACAACTAGAGTTTTCTAAAAACATAGTCCTTGGGGCATTTGATGAGTACTTCGAGGGTAGGGCTAAAATAGATAAGGTTAGTTTTCATGTTATAGCCGACCCTATGACTCGGTTTTTGATGCTTAAATCTGCACAACTTGACCTTGGAACCGTAGAGCCTATGGCTTATG
>DQSP01000114.1 GCA_015663215.1 Sulfurimonas sp. | reverse complement strand
TTACATCTTCTTGAATTAGCTACGGCTAGTTCTACGGAAATGTGCCTATAGCTAGAACTCTCTTGTAGTCGCTGAATTTGGTGTTATTTTTAACTAAGGACTTATTATTTAGGCTAATACAAAGCATAACCAAAATGGTTATGCCAGAGAAAAATTATTGTTATTTAAAAACACGTTTGAAAATGTTATCTATATTTTTCGTGTAGTAGTCATAATTAAAACACTCACGAATTTCTTTTTCACTAAGTGATTTTCGTAATTCATCATCAGCTAAAAGATGGTTAAGATAAAGTGACTCACCATTTTCGTTTGTAGTTGAACGCCCACCTTGAATCTCTTCCCATACTTTCATTGCATTTCTTTGAACTATTCGGTAAGCATTTTCACGGCTAACACCCTGAAGTGGTAACTCAAGTAAAACACGTTGAGAGAAAACAAGTCCACCTGTTAGGTTTAAGTTCTTCATCATATTTTCTGGAAAAATAGTAAGGTTTGCTATAACTCTGTTCATGCGGTGAAGCATAAAGTCCATAGTGATGAAAGCATCAGGTAACCAGAAGCGCTCAGTAGAAGAGTGGCTAATATCACGCTCATGCCAAAGTGCTACATTTTCCATAGCAGGAGTTACACAAGTTCTTATGATACGAGCAAGTCCTGTAATGTTTTCTGTTAGGATAGGGTTGCGCTTATGAGGCATAGCAGAACTTCCCTTTTGACCTTTTGCAAAAAACTCTTCCGCTTCATACACTTCTGTACGCTGTAGGTGTCTTACTTGAACTGCAAACTTTTCTACAGAAGAGGCAATGAGAGCAAGCGTAGTTGCTAGTCTTGCATATCGGTCACGATGAACTACTTGGTTTGAACAAGGCTCAGATTTAAGACCTAACTCTTCCATAGCATACTCTTCAAGCTCAAGTGGTGCATGAGCAAAGTTACCCATAGCTCCAGAGATTTGACCAACTGCTATAACATCCATGGTCTGTTCTAGGTTTAAGAGGTGACGAGCCATCTCATCATACCAAACAGCAAGAGTAAGACCAAAAGTGATAGGCTCACCATGAATACCATGGCTACGTCCAACCATTAGAGTCATCTTGTGCTCATATGCACGTACCTTGATAGACTCCATCATCATCTTTACATCATCAATGATAATGTTTAAAGAGTCTTTCATTTGAAGTGCTACACCAGTGTCAACTGCATCAGAAGAAGTCATACCATAGTGAAACCATCTTGACTCATCACCAAGACTTTCAGATACACTTGTGTTAAACGCGATAAGGTCATGTTTCGTAACTGCTTCTATCTCTTCGATACGCTCTACTGAAAATGTAGCATTTTTTACTATCTTATCTGCATCTTCTTGAGGAATCTTTCCTAACTTTGCCCATGCTTTTACTGCTGCTTTTTCTACTTCAAGCCATGCTGCATATCTTGCATGCTGTGTCCATTTTTCTACCATCTCTGGGCGTGAATATCTTTCTACCATTTTAATACCTTTTTATTAAGAAGTTTATTGCGCTAAAATTCGTTATATATGTGAATGACATTTTACTCGAATATTCATAATAAACTAATTAAGGACTTCATTTGCCATTTGTTAAAAACAAGTATATAGTAAAGACTAAACAGAGAGCAGTTTTTTATCTGATGAATGAACTCGGATATACTCAAAGAGAATCACAGCGTTTTATATCTAAAGGTCGTGTTTTAGTCAATGGCGAAAAGATGGTTAAAACTGCTGGAGAGATTGAAGGGGAGATAGAATTCATACATTTTGAGCCAATCACTAAAGGACTCAAACCAACTTACGAATCTGAAGAGTTTGTAGTTTTTGATAAACCAAGTGGTGTACTTGTTCACCCTCAAACTAAACGCACACCCTACTCTCTCATTGATGAGCTAAAGTTTCAGTATGGAAGAGATGCAAACATTGCCCATCGTATAGACCAAGAGACCAGTGGGCTTGTTTTGTGTGCAAAGAACAAAGTAAGTGAACGCGAGATTAAGATGATGTTTCAAGAGCGAGATATGAAAAAGAAGTATCTTGCTATGGTTCATGGGGAGATGAAACAAGAGCTAGTTGTTGAAGCACCTCTTCTGCGTTCACAGGACCAATCAAGTGCAATGGTTCGCATGGTAGTAAAAGTACATGAAGATGGTAAAGCATCTAAAACTACTTTTAGACCACTAGAGTATTTTCCTGATAAAGATATGACTTTAGTAGAGTGTTCTCCTCATACAGGAAGACAACATCAAATCCGTGTGCACCTGTTTCACGTGAAACATACTATAGTTGGTGAACCAATCTATGGGCAGAGTGAAGAGATGCTGGTAAAGTTTTTAGATAAAGAACTGACCCCACTAGATAGAATAAGTAACGGAGGAGCTTCAAGATTACTTTTACATGCTTGTGAGCTAGAGTTTGAGCTATATTCAACATTATATAATATTAAAAGCGAAACTAATTTCTTAGAGGTATGTTTAGAGTGTATGGATGTGAATAACTTTTAATATAAAATTGTTTCATACTAAAGATTGCATCGAAATAATTAAATTCCTTATCAGAAGCCTATTTATAGGTGTTCTGAGAAATTTAATTAACATTTTCAGGATAAATTTATATAAATATTTTCTTAAATTTGAAAAGAATTTAAGAATTTTTTTGAAGATAGAGTGTATATTATTCACAAGTTAGAACACTGTGTGAATAATACACACTCTTGTGTAAATTTAGAAATTTATAAAGAAAAGAAATAATATTTAAGAGGTATTTTGAGAAAAGTTAGTTTTTTTAGTAAGATTTGATTTGTTATTTGTTTATAAGAAAAGTATGATATTATTACACTCAGAGACGGCCTCCCTGGTGTGTTGGTCGTTTTGCTTTTTGCAGAACGAATGAATTACTTCATTCGCTAAACCCCATTGTATCTTTTGATAATCTTTTTAACACGTGCTCTAAGGTTTCGTAGTGCATCTGAACTGCTTTTGCCATCTGCTGTTAAGTTCTCAAAGTCATCGCCAAGTTGTGCTTTAGCTATCCAGCCTATTTTATTATGGTATTTAACACCAACAAAACGTATATCACCGAAGTGACCCTTACACAGCTTATATATCTCTTTTATTCTATCCGAATCGTTTTTTTCTGCCATAATCTATTCCTTTATTTTAGTTAGAGCTATTTTAACATATTTAAAGTATTGTTTTAGTTAAGTCCTTAGTTAAAAATAACACCAACTTCAGCGACTATAAGAGAGTTCTAGTTATAGGCACATTTTCGTAGAACTAGCCGTAGCTAATTCAAGAAGATGTAACGACGAAATAGGACTCTCTTGTAGTCGCCC
>DQSP01000222.1 GCA_015663215.1 Sulfurimonas sp. | reverse complement strand
GATTTAATTGTCAAAGTAGCTGTCCTACTATGAGTGCTGTCGTAATAACCTAGTACCTGTACAGATTCTTTCTTAGCAGTCTTCTTCGTTTTCACCTCTATCAAATCCCACTTATAAAAAGAGAACTTAAACTCATACTCTTCATCCATCTCTATCCATGGTTTATTGCCAGCAACTATCGCTTTATTTGGCAGTTTATCTTTTACAAAATCACTTACATAAATAGGGACTAAGTAGTATTTATTTGTCTTCTTGTTTTGAAACAAATCAACTCTTGGCATACCACCATTTTTGGCTAAACCATGTTTAACTTTTACATTATTAATAACACTACCGCCTTTTAAAAATTCAATCTTACCATTCTCTTTTTTTACACTAAGTGTTTTAGGACTATATATTGTAGCTTCATGAGCCGCCCCACCAACCTTTCGTCTAGGCATATGCGAAACAAATATCTTACTCAGACTCTCTCTTACTTTTTGTCCAAAATCCTCTAATGGTGTTATAAATCTTAAAGCCTTAGACTTCTTCTCTTTTGACTCATATATGTACCCCTCTCGTGCTGCCGAAACAGTAGAGAGTTTTTTCACCATAGATTGTGTTGAAAAAGCAAGTATGATGGCATCTTCTGCATGATGGAGATGGTTCTCTCTATTTTTATCACCTACACCCCACTTATAACGCAGTTGCGTCGTTAACATTCCATTCATGGTAAATATATGGCGTTTATCTTTTGACTCTTTAAACGCTATGTGAGCCTCCATATAATTTTTTATAAACTTAGATATGTACGAGGTGTCGTTTTTATTTCTCTCTTTAAAAGCTATTTCGCTGTTCTCATCGAAGTTAGTTTTTAAAAGTCTCGACTGTTTGGCTTGTTTAATATTTTTGTAGCCTTTCACTCTCTGCTCAAACTCATTAAACTGTTCTTGTGACATATACTCAAATGGTGTTTGAGAGCCTTTGTTTTGGTTCTCTTTCGTTAAACATAAAACCTTGTTATTGAGAGAGTCATCAAGTGAACGACTATATGGAAGTATATGGTCAACTTCTGTTGCATACGGGTCATTTAAGACATCAGGATTTATCTCTCTGCCACTATATATACACTCTCCATTTTGCTCTTTCCAAAGTCTAAATTTTAGAAGCTCTTTAGCACTCGGTTCATGCCCTAAGATTTCTATTGCATGAACTCTTGCTTCCTCTTTTTTGTCTCTAAACTCCCCTTGAGCTTTTTTAATGTCGTTTCTATCTTTATGCGACTTTTTTATATCTCTAGTAAACTCTACATGAATAGTGTCTATCTCCCCATATTTTCTAGCAATGGCATTGTAAACTAACCTCATCTGAGCTACTGCACGTTTTACTACGGGGTTAGTCATCTCAATATTTTCTTGCTTACTTAAAGGTGGTAGAAGTAAAGTTTTTTCTCCTTTAAAAATAGCCTTAAAGTCGTAACCAGCTCTCTCACAAGCCTTGTCGTAATCTTCTCCATCTTCAAGATGTGGAATGATATTTCTCAATGCTTTGTTACTCAAATGACCAAAACCTGAAAAAGAGAGACTCAAAAGAGCTTGTGATGCTTTTTCACTCTCTACTATCTTGCTAAGTTGTTTTAGACTCTCGTTATCATCTTTTTCAGTTGTCAAGACCTTTGCAATAGCATCTAAAACCTCGTAACTGTTCTCTATATTATCCCAGTAGAGATTATCTGCATTTAAAATAGCCTTGCGAATTTTTTGATAAGCAGAAAAGTCTAAAAACTTCACTCCCTCAGGGTCTTTTACTTCTCCTGTTTTATGGTCATGATAAGTCAATCCTTTTATCTTCATCTCTTTATACTGTGGGAAAAGTTTTTTAAATGTTTTATAGGTAAATTTTGAAGTAGTTTTTGCTTTATGAATTACTTGTGCTATCTGCTCAAAAATGAGTGGCATTTCATCACCACTTTCATCTATCACTCGTAGGTTTTTTAGTTTTTGCAGGGCTCTAAAATACTCAAAACTAAATGAACTCTTTGAGGCTCTTTTTTCACCCTTTTCAAAAGGACAGTTTGCTACCATTTCTGCAACTGATTTTAAAGGTCGTTGCTCAAACGCCAACTTTTTGTAAGCTTTTAAAAATTCATCACTTACAAATTTACTTCCGAAATTTTTCTGTTTGGCAAATATTATCTCTATCTCATCGACAAGCATACTTCTAGCAACAGAGTTCTCATAGTTGAGTTTTCCCTCGCTATCTTTCCCATTGCGTTTTTTACTCTTTGTAGAGATATACTCGCCTACCGTTAAATATTTTTCACTCTCTAAAATAGTTTTGTTATGCCCAATACCAGAAAGAACAGCCTTACCTTCACTATCACTTGGCTCTTCACTCTTACGATTTGAAAAATAACCCCTATGTTTAGCAAGATGTATCATAATTCGGGAGAGTTCTCTGTTGTCTAACTCTCTATAAAGAGCCTCTCTTCTCAACTCCCAAACATCTTTTTGCTTTTTATTT
>DQSP01000110.1 GCA_015663215.1 Sulfurimonas sp. | reverse complement strand
TCATACCTCCATATTCAGTTGCATAAAATGAAGTAGTCACTATACATATAGTGAAAAATATATTTCTTATTTTCATTTAATCACCTTTAAATTTATTTATTATTCTAGCAAACAAGACCTATAAGTCTTCTTAACATTACGGCATTCCATATATACTGAATCCAATTAAATAGTTAAGGGTTTGGGGTGGAAAAAGAAGAGCTATTAGAGCTAGAAGCAGAAACTTTTCTTGATACTGTCTCTAAGAATGTTGAACGGATTAGAGAAGCTAAGGGGATGACAAAACTTGATGTCTCTCGTGAGTTAGGCTTTATGTACCCTGACCATTACAGCCGAATGGAACTAAGAGCCAATAGCAAACACTTTAACCTCAAACATATTTATAAACTATCCAAGATACTCAATGTACCTATCTCTGAACTCTTAGGAAATGAAGACTAGACTACTTACCATTTTTCTTCACACAATAAACATAATGCTCTTTGCCATCATCTTCCATAAACCATTGACCAGGTAGTGTGGCTATAGTTCTCTCGTTTGTCCAGTATCCAATCTCATTTTTGTTGGTTGGTTGAAAAAGTTTATTGCCTAAGTCTTCGTAAGTAATTGGTAGTACCATTTGCTTCTCTTTACATATCTCTTGAGCTACCGTGAATGTTACTGGCTTTAAAGCTCTATCTTCAACACGAGTCATATTTACATAAACTAAAGTTAGCAGTATCCCAACAACTAGAGTGGTGTTTAACTTACTTGTAAACCATAGTATCTTTGGCTTTTTGGCAACTTCACCTATCATTTTGGCTTCTATTTTGGCAATATCTTGAGGACTTAGCTTGGATTTATCTGAGTTATTCATTTACACACTCCTTGTAATCTACACCATTATAACAAAGCGATAGATATTAAGGTCTCTGTTGATCCATTTTTCTAGCATTTCAATTCTGATTTTCTGTATTAATCATATTATTTATCATTCATTATATTCATCAAATAATCATCTATGAAGTTGAGTATATGTTGCTTACTTGTCAAGTTTTGAAACTCTTCTAGGTCAAATAAATCATGAAGAGGGATTGTAAAATCACTGATAAAGGATGTCTCTTTCTTGAGTCTACTCAAAGGAACTACATCCGCTTTAAATTTACTTTGTCTGTTTGGTTGCCGCTTGTATCTTGAATTAACAATATAAAAGTTTTCAGTACCTTGCCAAAGTAGTTCACCTTTTTCTATCTCTTTCATAGGTAGTCTATCTTTATAATCAGAAATTTTATGATGAGTGACTTTACTGATAAGCTCCGCAAAAGCATTACCTGTATTTCGGATTAAATTCCATAAAACTGCATGCTCACTCAATTTTTTATCCAAATCTTTGGGATTAAAGGCTACTAGAGCCTTATTGATTTCAATATTTATCTGTTCGTAATCACTTCCAAAAAAGATCCAGTTATATTTTGCCTGAACAAGAATAGCAGACATGAGCAAGCGAATATATTGAATCTCATTTGATGGTTCAATTGCAAACAGCCATGTAAGCATTGATGCACTAAGTTCAGCAGAGTATAACTCTTCTATATCAATATCTTCTTGATCAAGCTTCAGGTCTATATATCCTCTGTTTTCATCTAACGAGCAAGAGAAGAAAAACTCTGTCCAAAGAGTATAACTTGTGTCAAAATACTCTTCTTTTGTTACCCATTCATTGCTTAATCCCATTCTCAAAATAATAGAAGCTACTTTTAAATCATCCAACAGTAATACCAGTGGTCTATTTGTAACAATCTCTTCATTTGTAAAAGCAGCTACCAAAGTTTCTATCAGCTTTTTAATCTTCTTTCGTCCTTGTTCATCAATCATTGTTTTAGGGTTGGCATCATTGATAGTCTTAGGGTCTATATTAACAGTGTCCTTATCTAGCTGTTCTTGAAGCTCTTCTTGTGTTAGTTCTTCTTTTCCATCATCATCAATATGCTGATTATAAAGACCTAGGTATTGTCGAAGAATTGCATGAATATCAAAGGCATACCTATTTGAGTTATTTGAATGTAATGAAGTGAAATTGTAGTTATCTACAAAGACATCACTTGGATTGAAGACAGTTCTTGCTTTATCATGAGTTTTTGTATTACCTAATGCATGTGCGTCATCTCTCTTTGGAGTATGTGCTAGATGTTCATTAAAAACTTTAAGTAAGTCACCAAATGCATTGTGGTTCCATGAAAGTTCACTACTGCTTTGGATAAAATCACTTAATGATCTTGTTTTTGATGAAGTTGACAGCTTTCTTTCATCATCAATCCATATCTCATCTGAGTACACCTCTTTATCAGTTCTCTTATTTTTGAGTAGTAAGCATAATATATTAGGTTCATTATCAAAGCCTTCGATATGTAAAAGGTTGTCTTTTATATGTGTCACATTATAGATAATATCATCAATTTTGGAAGCAATTATCTGATAATCTTCATGAAGAGTCACAGCAACTTTGATATGCTTATATTCAAATTGAGCAGAATGAATCTGTACAGGTTTATGTGTAATAATTTCATCATATGACTCTTCAACTTCACTTTGTTTCTTGGCTATAAACTCTGTAACTTTTTCTATATCATCGTTGTATTGTCTATTAAAATCAGCCAGACTCATCTCTTTGACACTCACTAACTCAGCATTACCAACTTTGATACTACTGGTGGAAAGTGCTGCTTGTGAACAGTTAGCACTTCCAGAAAAAACGATAGCTTTATCATGATATAAAAAAGCATAATATTTAGCATGTATAAATGCTCGCTTTGGCTTATCGTTGGCATAATGTGTAAAATTGGTAGGTGTTATGCTTATGTTATCCTCAAGTGTTCCAATTATTTCTTCTGTTAATTCAGAGTGTCTATTCTGAGCAAAAATCTCTATTGCTTTAGGTTCAAAAAGCTCATTAAGCTGTTGAATGGTTTTCCCCTCTTTATCAAAGTAAGGACTCTGAATAATCAATTTTTCACATCCAACTTCAACATACTCTTTCATCTGTTCCAAAAGAGAAGACTTTGTATTTATTCTTCCAATTAATCCAGCTGATGACTCCATATTGATAGACCATGGTGCTGTTTCTTTATTGTATGCATTGTTGATTGTATTTGAGATATTGCTGGTATAAGGTAGTCTCTTAATCATTCCATCAAGATAATCTTTAAAGGCATTGAATACTGCTGTTCCATCTTCTTTTGTAGTGTATCTATTCCAAATCTCTGCATTTTGTCGCCATCCACCAAAGGTTAAGTTTCCACTACCAATATATAAAGATGCTTTCTCATGACTTGATAGCAGAACTGCTTTAGGATGAAACCTATCATATGATCTATCCAAACTTACGGGAACAACTCTATATCTTTTTCCTAGACCATGGATAATCATCTTCTGATTTTCATAGCTTTCTTGAACACACTGAGCATCAGCAAAGATTGTAAGTGATGGGCTTCCCATCTTCTTTAAGAACTTTAACACAACTGTTTGTATAAATATAAAGTCAATATTATGAGTTAAGACAATAATGCTGTGAACATTTTTCTCTTTACTGATGGACTTTAGTAAATCTTCTGTCATGCTATCTCTCTTAATCTAGTAATCACTATATCACTCATGTCATTTTTAATGAAATTTCCATTGTCCAAGGCTTGGCATATCCCAATATCTGACATCATACGAATGGTGTTGTTTAGTCTACTGCCACTCACTCCAGCATTAGTGTCAATACCTGTTGGAACAAGTTTTTTTCCTTCTGGAAAGAATCGTAATGAGCATTGCTGCCCTTGTCCTATTTTCCTTAGTGTCGTCTTCAGATGAGGCCCAACAACACAAAAGTTAGTAACTTTAACTATTGATTTATATACTTCAGATGTATGCAATTCATCGAGAATATAAAATGCTTTTCTCATGTAGTCATTGTCTACATTACTAATGCTAGACAATAGTTTAGAAGATTGTTTTCTACAAACTTCTAGTATAGATATCGCATGTAATGCTTGCTCTGAAGCATTTTCTGGAGTTTGGTATTTACTGAATATATCATCTTCTAAAATATTTTGGTAGTCATTCATAAGAGCATGATAATGTTCATGTCCATCTTCTATATGATTTGAGAATTTGATGTCTTCTATCCAGTTATTCACTACTTGTAGTGTAGTTGCACCATTAAGTTCATCAAGTGTATGAGATAGTGCCTTTAGTAGTAGTTCTAAAGAAAAATGCACACGCCTTCGTAGTTCAAACTCAAACCAATGTAACTCTATTTCTCTTAAGTTAGTAGCTTCTTGAGTAATGCAATAATCATAGTTATTATAGATAAGCTCTTGAGGTTTCTTTGGTTCATCTAACTGCTTTAAAGTCCAAACCATCGTGTCATTAAACTTAGTGTAACTCTCTAATACTTCTTCTGATTCATCTGTAAAAGGAGTCAAAAAAGCTTCTTGAAGCAGTTGTATCTCTTCAGGAATACTATCAATATCGTCAATGGAAAAATACTTTGATTCTTCAGAAATCATCTCAGTAGTTAAATGTCCCCCATGCAATAACCAAAACAGAATTCCATTATCTCGTTTAATCATCTTCTTGCGTGCTTGATAAATGGCAATACCATTTGGAGGAAGTGCTACAGGTGCATTATGTGAACTCTCTAAGAGACCAAAACCTCTACAAGGATTATAGTATGTTCCATATGTAGGATTTGTATAGTTTTCCCCTGTAGATTTATCTTTCAAAATAATAATATCTATTTCACCTTTCTCATCAAACTCATCAGTAACATTTTTATGTACTTCAGCACCAATGATACCAGTAGCAAGAACTTTAGAGTTTAGCTTTTTCTCATGATTGGTTGCTAGTATCACGACAAGCTCAAGTCTATCAAAAACCTGCATAAGTAATTGTCGAAAGGTATCACTGTCTAAGTTTGTTTCACCCTTATGCGAATCAAAGAACTCGCCAACTATCCATGGAATTAATGATAGGTATCTAGCTCTAATCGAGATGGTTGTGATAGAGGCAAGGAGTTGTGTTTCAATGTGTTGGTCAATACTACGAAGTCCTAAAACATCAAGACCTTGAATAATGTCTTTTTCGCCCTTGTTCCAAAATGAGTTCATTGATGAGCCTTGTAAATGTTATTTATGGGCACCTCTAAAAACCACCAAAAAAGTAGTCTAATACGAAGTTCTAATTTTAATTTTTTAATTCTAGCACATTTTTCAGGTTAAAATCTAAAAAACTGAATAAATATCAAGCTTAAACCATGAAATTTATTCAATTTTCCTCTTGTTTTACATTATTTGTATCTTTTTATATCTTACAAGCTGTTCATATCTAAAGAGATTATATGTCAGATTCAAGAAGCC
>DQSP01000020.1 GCA_015663215.1 Sulfurimonas sp. | reverse complement strand
TTTTATCTGGTTTGGGGATACTTTGGGGGCTACTATATCTAACGATGATGTTCGTTCACTTATAGTAGATGGAATTATTGCAGGTGTCGGGGCAGTTGTGCTTTTTGTACCAAATATCATCATACTTTTTATAGGTATAGCACTTTTAGAGAGTACTGGTTATATGAGTCGTGTCGCTTTTTTACTCGATGGATTTTTTCATAAGTTTGGCTTACATGGACAGAGTTTCATACCTCTTGTGACGGGATTTGGTTGTTCCATACCTGCTTATATGTCAGCTCGTATTTTAAAAAATGACAGAGATAGACTGCTCACACTTTTCATCATAGGCTTTATGTCTTGTGGTGCTAGACTTCCTGTGTATGTTTTGTTCGCAGGAGCATTTTTTTCACCTGAGATGGCTGGAAACATTCTCTTTTTTATCTACATAAGTGGTGCACTTTTAGGGCTTGTAGCGGCTAAAGTACTGAAACTTACTGCGTTTAAAGGAGTAGATGAGCCTTTTGTTATGGAGATGCCAAAGTATAGACTTCCTTCTGTTAAGTTAGTCTGGCATACAGTTTTAACAAAAACGATGATGTATCTTAAAAAAGCAGGAACATACATTGCTGCTGCTTCTATGCTCATATGGTTTTTAAGTAATTACCCTCATAACCTTATACTACAAGAAACTTATGAGACAAAAATATCTAAAACTCAAGTCCAAAGTCAAAAACAAACTTTACAATATGAACTAAATGAAGCACTGCTAGAGCAGAGTTATCTAGGTCGAATAGGAAAGTTTTCAGAACCTATCTTTACACCACTTGGGTTTGACTGGAAAATGAGTGTTGCTCTACAAACTGGTTTAGCTGCAAAAGAAGTTGTAGTTTCAACTCTAGGTGTTCTTTACTCTTTAGGGGGTGATGTAGACCAGACAAGCAACTCGCTTATGGGTGCTATTAGTAAAAACATCTCACTCGCTTCTGCTGTGGCATTTATAGTTGTTATTATGATTTATCTACCTTGTTTAGCAGCATCAGTTGTTTTCACAAGAGAAGCAGGGCATATTAAGTACTTTTTTTATCTTCTTGCATTTACATCCATCGCTGCTTATGTCATGGCATTTATAGCCTACAATCTTACGCTCTTCTTTATGTAAGAGCTACCATTAAGTTATAATACTTTATAATAAAGAAAAAGGAAGCAATTGTGTCAAAACTTTTGATTGTAGAAGACAGTATCATTGTTCAAGCAGGTTTTAAAGAGATACTTGATGGAATGAATAACTTTAATTATGACCTAGTTTCATCTTATGAAGAAGCAAAAAATCTTTTAAAGAAATGCCGTTACGAATATGCTGTAGTTCAAAGAGTCCTCCCTGATGCTCCAAACGGTGAAGTTATCGCACTTTGCAACAAACACTACCTTGCTCCTTTAGTTTCTATAAAAACGATTGATGAAGATTTTTTTGATGACTTCGAGGGTGCACAAATTGTTGCATATGTGAAAAAGTCTAAGAAAAATAATGAAAAAAATATTGTTAAAAAACTTTTACAGCTTCAAAGAAATAAACAGATATCTATTCTTATTGTAAGCGATTCGAATATCTTCAGTTCTTACTTAAAACAAAACCTAAACCTACATAGTTTTAAAGTATTTAGTGCATCTAATAGTAAATCAGCTTATGAAAAGCTCTCTCTACACCCTGCGATATCACTTCTTATCATAGACTCAAATGGTCCTTATGTAAATACAGAAGAAATTGTAACTTATGCAAGAGCACATCAATCAAATGATGATTTGAAGATACTTGTTTTAGCAGATGAGACAAACTCATTCCAAACAAACCTCCTTTTAAATGCAGGTGCAGATGATTATCTGACAAAAGATTTCTCTCGTGATGAGTTTTATGTCAGGGTTTACCAAAACATTAACAAACTCTGTTAGAATAGATTTATGAATAAAATATTAATGATTGAAGATGACTTAGAACTAGCAGAGATACTCACAGAGTATCTTGAACAGTTTGAGTTTGAGGTTATAACAGAAGATGACCCTTTTAAGGCTGTAAGTATATTAAAATTAGAAAAGTTTGACCTAGTTATCCTTGACTTAACACTTCCTGGTATGGATGGTTTAGAAGTTTGTGAAGCAATTCGTGAGCGTCAAGATATTCCCATCATTATCTCATCAGCTCGCTCAGATGTAACAGATAAGATAAAAGCACTTGAACTTGGTGCAGATGACTATATGCCAAAACCTTATGACCCTAGAGAGCTTGAAGCTCGTATTCACTCAGTACTACGCCGTTATGAGGCAAAAAGTGAAGAAAAAGCAGAAAGTAAGAGCGATTTTAAATGTGATAAGGCAACAATGATTATCACATATAAAGGTCGTAATATTGACCTAACAAACGCAGAGTTTGGAATCCTTTCATATATGATTAGCAAACAGGGTTTAGTAGTGTCACGCGAAGACCTTATTCATAATGTAAACGCCATCAATGAAGACTCTTCAAACAAAAGTATAGATGTTATGGTTGGACGTATTAGAAATAAACTCGGCGATAAAGCACTAATTGAGTCTGTTCGTGGTGTTGGTTATAAACTTTTAAAGTAGAGAAGTTTTTTTGAAAAAACATGCTGTTTTAATTACTGTACTCTTTGCTCTGAGTGTATCACTTGTAAGTGTAAGTGTAATTTTCTTGGAATTTTATAAGATTAACAAACAGCAGTATATAGACCACATCTTTACAAAGTACTCAGTTATCACTCAAATCTATCGAGACCATGAACAGCGTCAAAACTCCGAGACTATGCTTGATGCAAACCTTGCAGTATATAAAATGCAAATAGTAAAAGAACAAGAAGAGCAAAAAACAGTCTTAAATGAGGGAGTTGTCCTTAAACGAGAAGGTTTTGAGAGCCTGAGTGCATTGCTAATGTATGGTGAAAATGGCTTTTATACACAAAATACAATAACAAAACTTCGTGCTACTATGATACGACACAATAAAATTCTTTACTTTCATATTCAAACAAAAAATGCAGGAATTCTTATAAAGGATGAACAGTTAAAACCATATAACTATCTTAATATTATGTATGCTTTTAGCACAATTTTTATGATCATAAGTGCATCATTTATTTTAGTACTGCAAAAACTTCGACCTTTAATCCGTTTAAGACGTAAAATCGCTCTTTTTGGGGATGGAAATCTTAACATATCTTTTAAAACTAACTCTTGTGATGAGATAGGTCTTGTCTCAAATGAACTAGAATCAACAAAAGAAAAAATCAACACTATTTTAGAATCTCGAACACTTTTTTTGAGAAATATTATGCATGAGCTTAAAACCCCTATAGCAAAAGGAACTATCGCTACTCAAATGTTAGACTCAGAGAAACAACGTAATAGATTTTCTAGTATATTTAACCGTCTTGAAGCCTTGGTGACAGAGTTTGCACTTATTGAAGAGGTGACTAGCATCGATGATAAACGCGACTTTAGTAAGTACCGACTGATAGATATTATTGATGGGGCTATTGATATGGCTATGGTTGAGAGAGATGTTGTAAGTATAGATATAATGAGTGATGAAAAACTTCATGCAAATTATAGGCTCTACACAACAGCGATAAAAAATATGATAGACAATGCAATGAAGTACTCTAGCGATAAGCATATAAATATTCTTATGCTCAATGGTGAACTCTGTTTTGAAAGTAAAGGAGAGTGCTTATCTCAGCCTCTGAGTTACTATATAGAACCATTTACTAAAGATAATCCTTCAAAAAACAGTTTTGGTTTGGGGCTCTATCTTGTTGATTCTATTTTAAAAGCACACGGTCAGGTTTTAGCACACGAGTATGAAGATGGAGTCAATCGTTTTATATTCGCATAAGTTTTAGAGTGTAAACTATACTAATGAATAAATACATTTATCTTGCTTTAATAGCTTTTTTTTCAGTTTCAATTTTTATGTTTGGTTGGTTAAGCCATTGTGCATATGCTCCTGGAAAAAAGATAAAAAAAGTCACTACTTTGATGAAGATCAAAAGAGAAAAAGAACTTAATGTAGTTTTACTTAACTCTTCATCGACTTACTATATAGGAATTAATGGTCCAACGGGGTTTGAGTATGATTTATTAGCCTCGTATGCTAAACATTTAGATGTAAAGCTTAACATTACAGCAGCTCACACTATTGCCCAAGCGATAAAATTCAGTCAAAATCCAAATATCCATATCACATCAGCATCGCTAACGAAAACACTTCAAAGAGAAGAAGCTTTTAATTTTGGGCCCTCTTATTTTGAAGTACAAGAGCAAGTTATCTGTCATAGAGGTATGCTCAGGACAAATAAATTTCCACGTGATGTAGAAGATTTAGCTGGACTTAACATCATGGTAGGAGTAGATACAAGTTATTCACAAACAATCAAATCTTTAAAAAATGATGGTTTTGACATAAATGCGACTTTTACTTCAGAATTCTCAACTGAAGAGTTACTACAAAAAGTGTCAAGTCATGAAATAGACTGCACGGTTGCCGATTCAAATATTTATGCCCTCAACCTACGCTACTTTCCTGAGATAGCAATGGCATTTTCTATCAGTGGAAGAGAACAACTCTCATGGTTACTTCAAGAAGACACTCCAGAACTCAAAGCAGATATGTACTCATGGTTAAACACTTTTAATCAACAAGGAAAAATGATACAACTCAAAGATCACTACTACTCGTATGTGCTCTTTTTTGATTACTACAATACAAAGATGTTTTATAAACGTATCAAAAGTCGCTTGCCCAAGTATAAAAAAATGTTTGAAGAAGCAGGAACTCGTTTTGGGATTCCATGGACATTACTCGCAAGCATATCGTATCAAGAATCTCACTGGAATCCAAAAGCAAAAAGTTTTACAGGTGTTCGTGGACTGATGATGCTTACAAAAAATACAGCAAAACTTTTAGGTGTGAAAAATAGACTTGACCCTAAACAGAGTATAATAGGTGGAACTAGACATATTAAGCAGATGTTGAAGTTTGTGCCAAAAGAAGTAAGTGGTGAAGATAGGCTAAAGTTTGCACTAGCTGCTTATAATATTGGCTTAGGTCATATTAGAGATGCACAGAGTTTAGCAAGGGAGATAGGGCTTAATGATAATATTTGGAGTGATTTAAAAATAGTGCTGCCACTACTTTCTCAAAAAAAGTTCTATAGAGATTTAAAATATGGATATGCAAGAGGGGAAGAGCCTGTAAAGTATGTAGAATCAATATACAATTACAGGGATATTTTAGAAAATAGAACGAGTGTTTCTATAACGAAGTAGGTTCTTGACCAAGTTCGCTTAAAAATGTTTCCATATCGTACTTTATTCTATACTCTGGAGTCATTATATGGATAAGAACATCACCTAAGTCGATTACAACCCAGTCACCACTCTCATCAACATTATTGAAGTTTTCAGCAGGCTTGAGCCCATTTTTAAGGTGGTCAAGAAGTGCAGTTGTATGTTTAGTACCCAAAGATGAAGCGATAATCGCATAATCAACAAAGTAGTTCTTCTCTCTGAGGTCAAAAACCTCTATTGCTTCAGCTTTGTTTGTATCGAGTACTTGTGTGATTTTTTCTATTCTAGTTGTCATTTTTTTCCTTATAGTAGTTTATTATCTCTTGTGCATTTACTGTGCAGAGTTTCTCTTTGTTCATTGTTTGTCTTAGCATCGTCGATGATGTGTTTTCTTGTACTAAAAGTTTTATAAACTCTTGGGGCACATGTATCTCATCTCTTGAGGCTACTATAAATGTAACCAGCTCTTCTAACACATCAAACTTGAACCATTTTTTTAAATCTTTTAAATTATCAGCACCTATAACTACATAAACTTTATCGTAACTTTCTAAAAGATATTTCACAGTTGTAATAGTTGGAACTTTTTCATTTTTTTGTACTTCAAAAGAGTCGATTAAGACATCTTTGTAAGGAGCGAATATCTCTTTTAACCATTTTAATCGTTTCTTCGCAGGTGCAAAAGAGGAGGATTTAAAGGGGTTTAGAAAAGTCGGCATGATAATAATTTTATCAATTTCACTTAAGGGTAAAAGTGCTTTTACAACAGCTTCATGGCCAAGGTGAGGAGGGTCAAAACTACCCCCGAAAAGTGCTACAGTTCTCATTTAATGCGAATTATAGCTAAAATAAGCTAAAATAAGCCAATTAAAAAATTATAGGAATTCTAATGGCACTAAAAATAGCAATTAATGGATTTGGTAGAATTGGTCGTTGTGTCGCACGTATCGCCGCGACTAGAGATGATGTAGAGATTGTAGCGATTAATGATATGGCAAGTATGGATATGATGCTTTATCTTCTTAAAAACGATTCTGTTCATGGAACATTTAAAAGTGAAGTTGTACAGCTCGATGATGAAAACATCACGATAGATGGTCATAAGATAAGAGTATTTTCAGACCGTGACCCTAAAAATCTCAAGTTTGCTGATTGTGGTGCGGATATGGTTTTAGAGTGTACTGGTGTTTTTCTTACTCAAGAATCAGCGCAAGTGCATATTGACAATGGAGTAGAGAAGGTTCTCTTCTCAGCTCCTTCAAAAGATACAGATACTGATACTTTTGTTATGGGTGTAAACCATGAATTATATGCAGGACAAAAAATAGTTTCAAATGCAAGCTGCACAACAAACTGTTTAGGTCCTGTTGCTAAAGTACTTGATGATGCTTTTGGCATAGAAAAAGGTCTTATGACAACTATTCACTCTTACACAAATGATCAAAATATCTTAGATGTAAAGCACTCAAAAGATAAACGCCGTGCTCGTGCGGGTGCTATAAATATGATACCAACGACTACTGGTGCTGCAAAAGCGATAAGCCTTGTTATGCCACAGCTTAAAGGTCGTCTTCATGGTCAGTCTGTTCGTGTTCCAACACCAGATGTTTCAATGGTTGACTTAAATGTTGTTGTAAAGAGAGAAACTACAAAAGAAGAAGTAACAAAAGTATTTAACGATGCTGCAAATGGCTCACTCAAAGGTCTTTTACTTATGGATAAAGAGATGAGAGTTTCTCAAGACTTCGTAGGCTCTACTTACAGCTCTATAGTGGCAGAAGATTTAACACAAGTTATCGGTGGTGACATGGTGAAAATTATGGCTTGGTATGACAATGAGTGGGGTTACTCAATGAGACTCGTTGATATGGCACTTCACATTAGTAAGTAGGGTAAAAATTGGAATTATTAAATATAAAAAATTTAGACTTAGCAAATAAAAAAGTATTTATCAGATGTGATTTTAATGTTCCTATGGATGAGTTTGGAAATATCTCTGATGATAGAAGAATCCGTTCAGCACTTACAACACTTAACTATTGTTTAGACCAAGACTGTTCCATCATCTTAGCTTCACATTTGGGTCGTCCTAAAGGCGAGGTAAATGAGAAGTACTCCCTTGCACCAATTGCACGCCGACTGCACCATTTACTTAAACGCGAAGTAATGCTTGCAACTGATGTTGTAGGTGAAGATGCGATTTCCAAAGTAAAAGATATGAAATGTTGTGACATCATCTTGCTAGAGAATCTGCGTTATGAAGCGGGTGAAACTACAAATGATAAAGGATTCTCAAAACAACTAGCAGATATGGCAGAAATTTATATAAATGATGCCTTTGGTGTTAGCCATCGTGCACATGCTTCAGTTGAGGGTATTGCCCATTTTTTTGATGATGCTCATAAAGCAGCTGGCTTTTTACTAGAACGCGAGATAAAGTTTTTTGGTAAACTCATAAATGAACCGGTACGTCCTTTTGCTGCTATAGTTGGTGGTAGTAAGGTCTCAGGAAAACTTGAAGCTCTTAAAAATCTTCTGCCTAAAGTAGATAAGATTTTCATTGGTGGTGGGATGGCATTTACATTTTTAAAACAGATGGGTTACGAGATAGGAGCTTCTTTAGTAGAAGATGATTTACTCCAAGATGCACAAGCTGTAATGGATGAAGCAAAGAAACTCGGAGTGAAGTTTTACCTTCCTGTGGATGTAGTGGCTGCTGATAAGTTTAGCGAAGATGCTATAAGTAAGATAGCAACAGCGCAAGAGATACCAAAAGAGTGGATGGGTCTTGACATCGGACCTGCAACTGTAAGACTTTACAGAGAAGGTTTAAGCGATGTGCAAACTGTGTTATGGAACGGTCCAATGGGTGTTTACGAGATGGAGAAGTTTGCTCGTGGAAGTTCTAAAATAGCACACTTTGTAGCAGACTCTTATGCAACTACAGTTGTAGGGGGTGGTGATACTGCTGATTTAGTACAGCGTATAGGGCTAGATGAAGAGATGAGTTTTATATCTACTGGTGGTGGTGCTTCACTCGAGTTACTAGAGGGGAAAATCCTTCCAGGTGTAGCACAACTCATAATCAAAGAGGACTAAACAGATGATAATCGCAGCAAACTTAAAAACAAACCTTACAAGAGCTGAGACGAACAAGTACTTAGCAGAAGTAGAGTCTTTTATCTCAGCTAAAAACATTACTCAAGAAGTTTTAGTTTTTCCTGCGATGAGTAGTTTAGATACAAATGACACTTCTATAATTGTAGGAGCTCAAAATGCTTATGCCACAAACGATGGAGCATTCACAGGGGAGATAGGTTTAGTACACTTAGAAGAGTTCGCTATTAAAACGATTCTTATAGGACACTCTGAACGTCGTCATATTTTAGGTGAAACGCAAGAAGAACTTGTAAAGAAGTTCAACTACTATAAAGAGTTGGGTTTTAAGATAGTCTACTGTGTGGGTGAACCACTTGCTAAACGCGAGGCTGGTAAGA
>DQSP01000083.1 GCA_015663215.1 Sulfurimonas sp. | reverse complement strand
TTCATGTTTTTGCTCAGACACTTGGATAGAAAAAAAACGACAAGAGGCAAAAGAAGCAGGTATGGAGTACAAATATGATGATGCTTGTCGTGACCTGCCCGCCGAATTAGTTATTGACAATACTAGTCCTTTTTGCATACGTATAGTTAAAGCAGATGATGGTGAGAGTTTTGTCATTTTAAATCAAGATAAAATCCCAACATATAACTTTTCAACTGCTGTCGATGATATGCTTAATGATATTAGTATTGTTATTTGTACACGAGATTTAAAGAACGACACCCTGTGCCAAGAACATATCAGAGACTCACTAGAATATGATAAAAGGATAGACTATCGTTATATTCCTCAGCTTGAGAGTAGTGTAAGTGTTAAGTCTTTGCTGGAGCAAGGTTTTTTACCTGAAGCTATATCAAATTATTTAATATCACTAGATGGAAAGAATAGCCCTATTCGCTTTAATATTAATGCTCTGCGTTCTATTAACAAAAAGCATCTAAAAGCACTCGACAGTAAAGAACTATCGCGTTATGTAGGTTTTGCAGATAGTGAAATAGGTGAACTTGCTCGTATTTACTTAGATGAAGTTGCAACAACAAAAGAGTTAAAAGAAAAGATATCGCCTATCTTCAGCGAACGTAATATCCCTGCTACTCTTAGTAAGCAGGCGGAAGTAATGAGAAAAGTTATTAAAAATGCACCCTACTTTGATTCGTATGATGCATTTAAAAACTATGTAAGCAAAGAGTCGGAGCTTCAAGGTGAAGAGTTTTCTACTACACTGCGTTTGCTACTTACAAATGCACAAGATGGTCCTGATATAGCTAAAATCTATAAGTGCTTAAAAAATTACATTGGGGAGATTATAAAATAATGGAAATGATAATAGAAATAGTTCAAGGTGTAGGTGGGATTTTAATAAGTCTTATTAGTGTTTATATTTGGGTTTTGATAATTGCAGCACTGCTGAGTTTTGTTAACCCTGATCCATACAATCCGATAGTACAGTTTCTTCACAGAATTACAAACCCAGCATATATGTTTGTTAGAAGATATATCCGAACAGATTTTAATAACTTAGACTTAGCTCCTTTGGTACTTATAATTGGGTTGCAAGTTGTTATTGTTGTACTTAACAGTCTGCTTCGTTCTCTTTAGTTGTCTTTAGAAAATATTATTGCATCTGATGATAGATTTGCAATATTGGCTATGAGTTTTAAGCGAGTACCCTGTTGCTCAAATCTAACAAGATAGTACTTTTTCCAACTTACATTAGAATCAGTTAGTGCTGTAAAGTCATTATTTGCTTCTAGCTCTTGTGTGCTAGTAGCATTAATGTCATTAAGAGTAAAGCTAATGAGTGCTTCACTCTTTTTAGCATACAAATAAATATAAAAATATTCACTATCTTTATATTTTTCTGGGTTGACAGCATTAAGATATACAACATTAATTACTCCAGCAATATTCTTTTTATCATATATTTTAGAACTTATAAGACTCTCTTCACTTTTTGCCCGTTGCTCGGAAATATCAAAACGTGAAAAGGCATTATCGTAAGAACAAGCACTAAGAAATAGTAAAAGTATGTTTATAGTTAAAAAAGTTTTCATTTTGTCCTCTTATTTGAGTAGAATTATATCTTATTAAACTCTTCTTTTGTATAATTACTTAAAATTTTTATAGGGGAAGTACAAAGTTGAGCAAAAGATTAGCTGTAGCGTTTACTGGACCTTCAAATAGTGGAAAAACGACTCTCATTTTAAAAGTAGCTCGAAAACTCATCCATGAACGAAAATTAAAAGTAGCCATTATCAAGCATGATCCAAAAGATAAGGCTCATTTTGATGTTGAGGGTAAAGATAGTTATAAGTTTAGTGATACGGGAGCAGAGGTTATAGTTACCTCCCCTACTCGTACAACGCTCTTTTCTCAACAACACTCAGAGCTTGATGATATGATAAGACTCTTTGATGACTTTGATGTTTTACTTGTTGAAGGCTTAAAAAATTTACCACTTCCTAGAATATCTGTGTTTAGAAAGTCTCTTGATAGCGATTACTTTAGTTATATGGATGCACTCGCTACCGACTCTAGTATAGATTTAGATGCACATAATTTACCAAAAAATATAGATGTACTCGACTTAAATAACACAGAGCAAGTTATTGAGTGGATACTTACAAATGCAAAAAAAGTTTAAAAAAGGAAAATAATGAGAGATATATTTGACGCGATACAGAAAAGTGCTAAAAGAATTAAAAATGCTATAGATGTAAAAGATATAGGATATTCACAGTTAGAAAATAGTTCGGGCGAAACGCAACTTCAACTCGATATTCAGTGTGATTTGATTATTCAAGAAGAGTTTTCTAAAGTATCTTCTGTGCATACAATAGCAAGTGAAGAAAAAGAAAAAGAGATGCTTTTAAATGAAAATGGAAAGTATTTTATTGCTTATGATCCACTTGATGGCTCGTCTCTTGTAGATGTAAACCTTAGTGTTGGTACTATTTATGGAATTTACGAGGGTGAATTTGGTGCAGAGCATATGGTGGCTGCTTGTTATGTTGTTCACGGTCCACGTGTTGAGATGGTTTTTGCTGAAAATAAAACAAAACTCTATCTTCTTCAAGATGGTGAGTTTGAGTTTGTTAAAGAGATAAGACTCACACCAAAGGGTAAACTAATGGCTCCGGGTGGAACACAGCAAAACTGGGCACCTTATCATAAAGAGATGATAGATGGTTTTTTCTCTGAAGGTTACCGTCTGCGTTACTCTGGTGGAATGGTTCCTGACTTACATCATATCCTTCTCAAAGGCGGAGGACTCTTCTCCTATCCTGGAACTAGCGATAAGCCAGAAGGGAAATTACGTCGTCTTTTTGAAGTATTTCCTTTTGCTTTCATATATGAGAAGTCTGGTGGTCAAGCAATAGATGGTGCAAATAAGCTTATGAGTTTAGGTCACGGACATATTCACGATACTGCTATCTGTTTTTTCGGTTCTGATTATGAAATAGAGAGAGTTAAAGAGGTTTACGCAAAAAATGCCAAATAAACCAAAAGACAAGTTTCAACTGCATCTCGATGAGATGTTAGAAAAACTACAAACTTGTCAAGTAAGTAAAGGTCATAAAAGCTGTAGCCTTTGTGAGTCATACTTCGGATGTGAACTTAGAGATGAATATGTAAAAGCTGTTTACAACTCTATGTCTAAGGGTGCGGCCGGTGGTTTTGAGTTTTAATACTTAAAATTCTAAGCCACTTATGCTAAAATAAGATTATAAATAATTACAGGACAGAAAAATTGAATAAATATATAACAACACCTATATACTATGTAAACGGTGAAGCACATATTGGGCATGCTTACACTACATTTATCGCAGATACTGTAGCTAGATATGAGAGACTTAAAGGTAATGAGACTTACTTTTTAACTGGTACTGATGAGCACGGTCAAAAGATAGAAGAGTCTGCGCAAAAAGCTGGTAAACCAACTCAAGAGTTTGCAAATGAGATCAGTGCCACTTTTAAAAATCTTTGGGATGAGTTTGAGATAAGCTATAACAAGTTTATTCGTACTACTGATAAAGATCATATGGCTGGCGTTCAAAAAGCATTTTTAAAAATGTTTGATAAGGGTGATATATACAAAGACTTTTACGAGGGTCACTATTGTGTATCTTGTGAGACATTTTTTCCTGAAATGCAACTCATAGATGGCGAGTTCTGCCCTGACTGTGGTCGTTCAACTAGCATAGTAAAAGAAGAAAGTTACTTCTTTAAACTTTCAGAATATGAAGATAAACTATTGAAGCATTACGAAGATAATCCTGACTTTATCATGCCACGTTCACGTGTAAACGAAGTAAAAAACTTTGTAAAAGGTGGACTTCGTGATCTCTCTGTAACTCGTACTTCTTTTACCTGGGGTGTTAAAATGCCAGAATCTCTTCATGATGACAAACATGTTATGTATGTATGGTTAGATGCCCTGCTCAACTACATCACAGCACTTGGTTATGGTAATGGTGAAGAAAATATGAACTTTTGGCCAGCTTCAACTCACTTTGTAGGTAAAGATATCCTGCGTTTTCATGCTATTTACTGGCCTGCATTCTTGATGAGCCTTGATCTGCCACTTCCTAAAACAATTGGTGCTCACGGTTGGTGGACTAGAGATGGTGAAAAGATGTCAAAGTCAAAAGGCAATGTAGTCTCTCCTAAAGAGGTCGCAGATGCTTATGGTATGGAAAACCTGCGTTACTTTATGCTTAGAGAAGTTCCATTTGGTCAAGATGGAGACTTTTCTCAACGTGCATTTATAGACCGTATCAACTCTGAGTTATCGAATGACTTAGGAAACTTACTTAACCGTATTATCGGTATGAGTGGTAAATATTCTGAGTTTAAGATAGATAGTGTAGATGTAGCAAAGTACCATACTAAAGAGCTTGAAGCTATGGATAAAGTCTTAGACTCTCTTGATCATTATATGAAAGAGATGCAAACTCATAGATACCTTGAAGAGCTATGGAAACTTTTCTCCATTGGAAACACGGCTATTACAGAGCATGAGCCATGGGTGAAGATAAAAAATGAGCAAAAGGACGAAGCACTTGCTACTGTAGCACTCGTAGCAAACATCTTAGCAAAAGCAGCTATTATGCTCTCTCCTGTTATGCCTAAAACAACCGTAACTATCGCTGATGCTTTAAGCTTTGAGATAAATAACGCTAGTTATATAGATATGATAATAAATAAAAAATTATTGAAACTATTTAATATCAAAAAAGTTCCTCCTCTTTTTCCTCGCGTTGATGAGCCTTTAATGCCTGAAGCTCCTAATGCTGAACCTAATCCTCCTAAAGCAGAAGAAAAGTCTTCAAAGAAAAAAGAGAAGTTCGATTCATCGGCTAGTTTTGATGACAACCTTATAGAAATCGGTCAATTCTTTGAGACATCACTCAAAATTGGAACAGTTTTAGAAGCTGAGGAAGTACCTAAGAGTAAAAAACTGTTCAAACTCAAAGTGAGCCTTGGTGAAAATGATACTCGCCAGATAGTAGCGGGTATTAGAGAGTTTTACTCAGCAGAATCATTAGTAGATACACAAGTATGTGTAGTTGCTAACCTTAAACCTGCAAAACTCATGGGTATTATGAGTGAGGGAATGCTTCTTGCTGCTAAGGATGAAGATGGTCTTTGTCTTGTGAGACCGGAAAAACCTAAAAAGGCAGGCACACCTATTGGATGAGACTTGAAAATGTCCTCGCACTTACATATGCTAAGCTTTTAAACAGCCCATTTATAAGTAATTTTACTGATATTGTTTTTGATGCTAAAAATGTCAAACGCGGCGATTTATTTCTTGCGTTTGATGAGTCAGGTATTGAAGATGCCATACTAAATGGTGCTTATGGCATTATGTTTAGTAAACCTACACAAATAAGCGATAGCGAAATAGCTTGGATACAAGTGAAGAGTCTTGAAGATGCACTCAAGCGACTCCTTCGTTTTAAACTTCTTGATAAAAATGTAAAAGTGTACGAAACAAATGAAATTGTACTTAAGCTTGCACTACAAGTTACAACTGAGCCTACTTTCATAGCTATATCTGGGACTATTAAAGAAGTTGCGAAACAACTTTGGAGTATTGAAGATGCTTCAAATATACTGTTTTGTCCAAGTTTAAGTGACAAAGATATTTTTACCAAAACGATAGAACTCTCAAATACTACTTATAACAACATCAACATCATCGAACAGACACTTTTTGAGACATCTTTTATTTATAATGATGTGTTTTATGAGAGACAACTTATATCTCCCTTTTTTATTCCATATTTAGAAATACTACTTCAGCTATTTAAAAACCTACAAACAGACTATAGACTTCGTAAATTTACCCCAATAGGACATTTCGAAGCTACTTTTACAAATAAAAAATTTGAGATAAAAGAGTTTGGAACGAGTGACAAGGTACTAATATTTGAAAAAAACACCTCTCTTATGGAATCAGAAGTACTATTTTTACAAAATGAAGCTACTTGGGCAAAAATTATTTATGTACTACCCTTCCGCGAGCAAAAGCTTATAGCAAAAATAGAAGATAAAAATACCTTACTTATATATAAAAATAGTAATGAAATAATAGGCTTACTTAAAAAAAGTCATTTTCATTTTGCACTTATTTTAGGAGCAAATAAAAGCATTTTATCTACATCCTCCTCTTCTCAAGTGCCACTTGGGTTATTTGACCTTAAATGACTCTAGTTTAGTATTAAGCTCGCTTACACTCAATTGTACGTCATCAATATTTTGAGAAATAGAATCAAGAGTTGTTTTGTTTTCCATGGAAAGTGCATCAACATCATTAATCTTTGTAACAATCATCATTGTGTCTTTTGCTAGGTTTTTAGAAATATCTTCTGAGTTTTGAGCGATTACAGATGCTTCTTCTATTTTAGAAGATGTTTCTA
>DQSP01000074.1 GCA_015663215.1 Sulfurimonas sp. | reverse complement strand
TTTGGGCTTGTTTGGGAAGAGAGAGAACGAGAACTCGGAATTGATGATGGGGAGTACTACCCTTATCTAGTTAAAAAAGGCGAAGACTTTGGTATTGAAAACGGAGATAGTAATAAAAATATCTTGATAGAGGGAGATAATTATCATGCCTTGGAGATACTTAACTATACGCATAAAGAGAAAATAGATGTTATTTATATTGACCCACCGTACAACACAGGAAAGAAAAAAGAGTTTCGCTATGGTGATAAATGGATAAGCAAAGAAGATGGCTACAGACATAGTTATTGGCTTTCATTTATCAAAAAGAGGTTAAATCTTGCGAAAGAACTTTTAACTAAAGAAGGCATTATTTGTATCTCTATTGATGATAATGAATATGCAAGATTAAAACTTATGTGTGATGATATATTTACTGCTTCCAATTTTATTGGTGTATTCATAAAAAAAATTGGTGGTGGCAAAAATGATTCCAAGACAGTCAAGGTAAACCATGAATATCTTCTATGCTATGGACGTAGTGATAAATCACTTATAAAGCTTAAAAATGAAGTGACAACAAAAGACACTACAGCAACTCTTCAAAAGTGGGGGGATACGGAAGAACGAGAAAACAGAGAAAACTTATGGTATCCAATTTATGCAAATTTAAAAACAAAAGAAATATTTTTTGAACCTAGCTATGGGTTAATCAAAATTTTCCCTATAAAGAATGATGGTACAGAGAGATATTGGAGATGGGAAAGAGATACAGCCATAAAAGATGCAGAAAAATTACAACTACATATAGGTAAAGATGATTTTGATAATCTAAAGTATGACATACACACAATAACTCCCAAGGGTACGAAAAAACAACTCCCTTGGTCATCTTTTATATCAGACTTTTCTACAGGTGGTGGAGTAAAACTAACAGAAGTATTGGGTAGTAAAATTCCAAAAATGTATCCTAAAAATTTAGAATATATAAAGTGGATTTGTGGTCTATCAAAGAAAAAGAATCCTGTAATACTAGACTTCTTTGCAGGTTCTGGTACAACAGCTCATGCGTTGATGGATTTAATTACTGATGAGGATTCACACTTAACAGAAAATGCTAGATATATTTTAGTAACTAACAATGAAAATAATATATGTGAAGATGTTTGTTATAGCAGAATTAAGAATGTAGTTAAGGGATATAGTTTTAAAAGAAAAGATAAAACTATTGATGTTCCACCAATAAATTCAAACCTAGAATACCTAAAAATCCAAACCCTAGCCCATGATGACAAAAAGCACTCTGACCTTGACATCAAGGAGTTCATGGTAGATAAATGTACAGAAATCATCAAAGTAAAAGAGCGTTGTTTTGACCTACATCCTATAAATGACTTCCTTTTACGCTTCAACAAAGAAGACAAAGAAGTCTATGTGCTGCAAAACATCTACGATATGACTCCTAAAGACTACAAAGAGGCTAGAGAGGCTATAGATAACTCTACAAGGCCTATAGTGACTATGTATATCTTAGCGTTGCAAAACCAAAACCACTACAGAAGAAAGTTCAAAGATGTCACTAAGCAGATAGTCTTTGAACCACTACCCGAAAACTTTTTAAGAATACTACGAAAAATCCAAAGGAAAAAAAGATGATATTATTTGAGTACCAACAAAAAGCTGTACAAGAACTTTTTGGACATGCAGAAGATGCACTAGATATTTATAAAGTAAAAAATGATAAGGGCAAAATAACTGATACCCAAACCATACACTTCACATCTCCTACAGGAAGTGGTAAGACCATCATGGCTTTTGTACTTATGGATGAGCTTATAAAAGTGTATGATAATCTAGTCTTTGTATGGATAGCTCCTAATACCTTACATACGCAGTCACTAGATAAGTTTGATAAGCTAATTGATACAACACTATCTGAACTAAACCCTATAGACTCAGACGGCATAGAGAGTGATAATGTACTTAAAGCCAATGATGTACTTTGTCTTAACTGGTCATCACTTGATAAAAAAAATAACACACTCATCAAAGAAAATGAAAGTGGTAAATATATAGATAATATTATGCACCACACCCGAGAAGATGACAAGATAATTATAGCCCTTATAGATGAGTCACACATAGCTTCTCAAAATGATACCACTAAGGCTTATGAATTCTTAAAAAAACTTAACCCTACAGTAAAAGTAGAAATTACAGCTACACCTAAAAAAATGGAGTTGGGAGATGAGAAAGTAGAAGTTTCTAGAGAAGATGTAATTGAAGAAGGAGTGATTAAAAAGCAGTTTATATTTAATGCTTTTAAAGATGACAATATAGATAACTTCAAACTTGTACAGTATGCCTACAACAAGCTACAGGAGATTACCAAAATGTACGACAAGTACACTAACAGTAGCATAATCCCTCTTATGATTATCCAAATAGAAAATGAAAAAACGGATGATTTTAATAGAGTAAAAAATGAAATGGAAAGATACTTAGAAAAGATTGGTATTAATGTGTCTAGCGAAGTTGCTTACTACCTCTCCGAAGACAAAGACAAGTCTGAAAACCTAGCAGAAAACAATAACCCTATACAGATAGTCTTTACTAAAACAGCTATTGCTATAGGGTGGGATTGTCCTAGAGCATCTGTATTACTTACTTTTAGAAAGAGTAATGATGATAAATTCAAAACACAGGTATTAGGAAGAATAAACCGAATGCCCGAACTCAAACATTATGGAGAAGAACTATTAGATAGTGCCTATGTGTTTGCAAATGTGTCAAAGTATATTCCTGATGACCCAAATAAGTTTAAAGTAAAAACACCACAAGAGATAGAGGAAGAAACTGTATATATGAAAAGCGAGATAATCAATAAAATTTCC
>DQSP01000037.1 GCA_015663215.1 Sulfurimonas sp. | reverse complement strand
GGTATACACGCCAGACTTAGGATCTGGTGCTTTACGGCGTGGAGGTTCGAGTCCTCTCATCCGCACCATCTACAAAGCCCGTATACACGGCATTTAATCAGCATTTATTACTACTGGGTTACACAAAAGGTAACACTACTTTTTTAAAATGAGTGTTTTACTTAGTTTTATTACTCTTTAGACTCATCCCAGTTATTTTTCTTTTCGTTGTACGTCAAGCTGTACTTATTAGCTAAAATGATAGCTTTTATCATTACATTGTTTTTATAATTATTGATAGTTTCCATATTTTGTTTTATTTCTAATAGTTTTGAGGGAATTTGATTATCCAAATACTCATCAATAGAGTCATAATATATTTGATGAAACCGAGCTAAACTTCCTACCTCATCTATAATATCTTCAATTAACTCATCTTCTTTAGCTCCCGACCCCCACTCTTCTGCTTTGATGTAACTTTGCATAGCCCATTTTTTTGCATAATAATTATATTGTTTTGATTGTTCTAATATGTTAATTAGATTATTTTGTGAAAGAGTTGTAGCAAAGTCTTGTAAGTGCTTTTCCTTTCTAGCCATATCACTATAGATAACATTTAAAATTTTGTTAGTATATTCTCTAGTACTTTCTAGTTGCTTTTTATGTTCTATTATTTTTAAGCGTTCTTTTTCTGCTTGTACTTTCATATTTTCTTGTTTCTCAATAGCTATTTCTTCTTTTTGTTTAGGTGTTAATTCTACTTTTGGTAACATTGAACCTATTGTGCCTAATAGTATAAATCCTAGAGAAATATATAGAATATATTTAAATACTTTTTTTATAATCCCACTACTCTGCTTTTTGGGTGCTTGATAATTTATATCTCTTTTAAATGTTGCTTTAGATGACTTAGTCATGCCACCGTCTATATGACTTTCTATCTCCCACCCAGTCTTAGCCATTTTTTCTATCTTTTTATCCAGTATCTTTTTTCTACTCTTTTCGGTCATACCTGCTGTTAGTGTGACTTCTTTATATGTGTATTTTACTTCATCATTCATGTTAACTATCCTTTATACACCCTATAAGGTGTTGGTTAAAAGATTATATCCCATTAGAATTTAAAAGAAATAATATAACCGCATAGGGTGTTAAGAGAATTTATGAAAAACCTTGACTTTGAAGATGGACGACTTGAAGATTTTTACTCTTTAGTTAGCCATAATGTAGCTAGAATTAGAAAAGAGAAAAGTATCTCTCAACTCAAATTAGCTAATGCTATCGGTCATACTTCACCCACCTTTTTTGGTAAAGCTGAAATACTTGCAGAAGATAAACACTTTAACTTAGAACACCTTTATAAAATAGCTTCTGTGTTAGATGTGGATATGTGTGAGTTTTTAAAACCCCTAAATTAGCACCGTTTTAATGTGTATAAAAATGGTGCTTTTTTCTGTGCTAAAGTTGTGCTATAAACACCATTCTGTGTTTATTATTAGCATAATTTTATAACATGGTATTTTCTGTGTCCCTAATCATTATCTTGTGCTTTTGGCTGTAGTTCTTTAGGAACTATTATACGATACACCTTATTTTCTTCTGTAGCTGTTGTCGTATCAAATGCTCTAACGCTTACGTGTTTACCTATAATGATTAATGCCTTAAGTGCATGGCTTAAGTTTGTATGATATATATCCATTTTGATAGCTTTACCCTTTTTGATATAGCTCTTTATTTGTGTTAACTCACCCATAGCAGTTTTATATACTGTAATGGCTTCACGTAGTACCCATTCTGCATCTATGCCTAATTTCTTTTCACGCTCTCGTTTTAATACTTCTATTGTTTTTACAATGATGGGTTTTGATAACAATCTACTAGCTTGTGCTTGTGCTATTTTTGTGTTCTTTGGCTTATACCCTGCTCTGAAATATGCTTGTGTTGCATTTAAATCTATGATGTACTCTTTAGTAAATAGTTCTTGTTTGTTAGTTAGTTTCTCTTTCATTGGTTATCTCCCAAAAGTGAATTACTAGCAAAGTGTGATACAAACGCTCACACCGTGCATAGTTAAGGGTTTATGTGAATTTATAGTAGTATTAACCTATAGAGGTGTTATATCTTCTATTTTCACACTTAACCCAGTAGCTTTTTTGATAGACTTTTCCATCTTTTTATATGCAATTTGTATATCTTTGAGTAATAGCTTATTGAAGTAATTACCTTTAAATACAAACTCTAGTCTGTAGAGTGGATAATCTAACTTTGCTTGTATCTGCTTGTTATAAATTTTAATATCCATCTTCTGATTCGTCTTTTTTTCTTTGGCTGTTTTGTAGTAAGTAGTGTTACCATACTGAAACGTCTCTCTAGTCTTAGACAATGCCTTTATAAGCCTAGTAGGTATCTTACCCTCATAGTCAATGGCTATATCAATTCTCATAACTCTTGTGTATTGTAATTGACTCCATAACTCTCTAAGTGTTTGCATTAGTAGCCGTGACCTCTCATTGTAACCGTGTAGTCCTGCAAATTCTATAGTTTGATTATTAGGCGTGACTGCAAAGGTTTTGAGTGGTAGTTTCATACCTAAGTAGTTGTGTATTATTTTGGCTTCTATGATATTTTTAGTCAATGACTTACCAAAGGCTTCGCCCCATACTGTAGGAGTAAATATACTTTTAGTTTTCACGGCTTCTATGGTATAATCTTGATGATGAATAAAGACACTTTCCATTGCGAAACTAGAGAGGTTAATAGAGTCACACACGGCTTTCTTTAATCTCATCTTGTTTAGTGAGTAATCTCACTTTATCTAGGTTTTTATCACTACCATCTAATCTATAACTTCCATACCATTTACCACTTTTTAGATTGACTCTATCAGTAATTATTCCTATATCATACTGATTACGCAAAACACTAATAATGTTACTTATCCGTGTAGTATAGGGTGTATTATTTGCTGTAATCTCCTTACCCTCATAGAGGGCTTGAAGAGTTATCTTGATAGCACTTTTCATGATGCAACTTCAATTTTATTAGCTTCTATAAATGCTTCAATATCTGAACGGGCATAACGAATATATTTACCCATTTTTGAATATTTAATATTTAGGTTGTTCATTCTCCATTTTGCAAGTGTTGAGGTTGAAAAACCAAACTCTTTGTGTACTTCTTTTGGTGTTAACCACTCTTTGTATATATTTTTCATTTTTGAACCTTTTTAATTAAAGTTCATAAACCGATTTATGACTATTACCCTATACCGTCGTATGTTTCTTTTGGGTATTATAGAATAGCTATTGAGTGTATATAGGAGAGTTAGATAATAGTGTAGAAAGTGAGGTACTTAGTTTTTATCAAGATAGATATATTGTAGAAAATCATTATAAATATAGAAGTCAACATTATTAGTTGCTTTTTCTAGTCCATTTAATTTAGTTGTAAAGCTTTTTTGTTCTTTTACATCATAGAATAATATAGAGAATATGACTCTAATGCTATCTATATCTTTGTATTCATCATGATGCATTAAATATAAAAATTGTTTTACTTGGTTTCTATGGAGTGTGCTATTAGATATCTTTTGATATTCTTTAGTTGCTTTTATGCTGTATTTTTTATTAAGATAGTTGAATTTTTTTTGGTCTGCTTTTATTTCTTTTAGTTTTGTGAGTATATCTTCTCTTGATGTAAATAGTTCATTAATAAAGCTATATACATAGTTATCATTTGTATCTTTTTGTATGTGATTTCTATTGATGTTTTTTAAAAGTGTAATAAATTCTAATTTACGATTTCTTGTATTTTTTTCAAAGTATGTATACTTTTTTATATCACTAAGTTCAAGAGAATGATTTAATATTTCTATTTGCTCAAATGTTTCTAAGCCCTCATCAGTTAAGGATTTTTCAGCATAAATTACTTTCATTTTTTCTTGAATTGGTCTTATCCTTTCTTGAAATAAATCTATTGTTCGTTGTACACTATTTATACTATCTTGAAAAGGTTGTATTTTTTTATTCATATTACTTTTAATAGTTTCTATTTGATTTAAAATAGCATTAACTTTATTGTTCATTATTCACTACCTCAACATCTAATATATCCCCAACCTTACTAAGCCCTATTTGGCTACTTTTATGATGATTGATACTTAGGTACTTATTTATAGTGTTTGGGTCTTTATGCCCTAATATGCCACTAAGGGTAATGGCTTCTATGCCTTGTTCTGCTAACATACTTACTAAAATGTTTCTCATGTAGTGCATAGTAAGCGTATCTATTTCTAAAAACTTTTTGAGTTGTCTCATTTGTCTATCAATATTTACTATCTTTTTACCAGTTATGGGGCTTTTAAATACTAACCCTTTTCTATCATCTTTTATGGCTTGTAATGGTTCTATCACATATGATGGTAGTTGGTACTTCTGTTGGTCATCAGTTTTGGTATCTTCTATCCAGTAGTACTTATGTGTAAAGTCTATGTTCTCCCATTTGAGAGTAAGTATCTCACTCTTACGCCTACCAGTAAAGCCAAAGAGAAATAAAGCTCTGTAGTATGGGTTATCGTGATAGTATGTATTTATCCCTGCGAACACCTTTTGAAATAGCTCTGTAGCGTTGGTAACTATTTTCTTTTGACTTGGTACTTTTACTGTTATACCCATAGTAGGATTACCTCTTAGGTACTTGTTTGTAACTGCAAACCTAAAGAGAGGGTTCATCACTTCCATTACACTCTTACGCGTTCGAGGTTTTAGTCCTCTAGTAGCCATTTTGTTTAATATACCTTGTATGTCCATTTCTCTAATTTTTTCTATTTTCTTTTTACCTAAATGACTTTGTATGTAGTGTCCATAGATGTACCTCTTTATGTGTGTCCATTGTTTAGAGGTATCTAGTGTTTCAAAGTAGAGGTCAAAGAGTTTATCCAGTGTGATATTACTAGTTGAGGTATATCCTGCTTCTAGGTCTACTTTATAGGTTTCTAGTAATTTACCTGCATCTCTTGGGCTTAATGTGATAGTTCCATTCTTTTTAGAGTAGCCTAAAGTTTTAGTATAAATCTTTTCATTAAGTCTAAATCTAGCTAGATATTTACGCCCTTTTATCTTATCAATTTTGATACTTTCATATAAGTTAGGTACTTCTATTACTTTACCACCTGCTTTATAGGTACTTTTTCTAAAGTCGCTTAATTTAGTAGCCATTTGATACCTCTTGATTTATTTACGTTCTTCTGTTATAATCATTGTAAGGGATTAAAACCCCACTATTAGCCGTAAGGCACACCTACTTGCGTATAAGGTACTAGTCCTTGCAAGTAGGGTCAATAATCCCCTTTAACTTTTTTACTATCACATCAAACTCATTTTTATTTACAGTTCCCATTTTTGAGAGTAAACGCTTTTTGCTGTAGGTTTTAAACTGTAGTAACATAGCCACACTATGCACGGCTTCTTTTTTGTGGTTGATGTAGTTGATGTTATGAAAGTAGTCGTTACTATCTTTCTTTGTGGTCGTAGTAGGTACACCTATAAACAAATCGCTTGTAAGTTGTCGTATGATGATTACAGGACTCACAAAGTCTTTACCCTTACC
>DQSP01000219.1 GCA_015663215.1 Sulfurimonas sp. | reverse complement strand
TGGTAGTGAGCATGTTCGCAGCATATCTTTTATCAAAAAAAACTCTACAACAAAAAACATACTATAAAGAGATAATTGACAACTCGTTAAATATAGTTATTGTTCATGATATGAAAAATATAGTCACCGCAAATAAAACTTTTTTTCATTACTTTAAGAGTTACAAAAATTTAAAAGACTTTACAAATACTCATGCTTGTATATCGAACTTTTTTGAAGTTGAAGATGGATATCTAGCACCTCCACAAGATGAAGCAAGCTGGATAGAGTTTTTGGTAAATTTTAGAGATAAGAAGCATAAAGTAAAGATGAAAATAGATGGTGAGCATTTTTATTTTCTTATCTCTGCTTCTCTTTTAGATAAAAAGAAAAATATTTATGCGATGATACTTTCAGATATTACAGAACAAGAAAGTACAAAGCATGAGCTAGTTTCTTTAAGTATAAAAGATAAATTGACAAACATTGGTAATAGAAAGTATTATGATGACATATTAAGCGAACATATCACTCTCGCACAGAGATATCCACATCTTTTTTCCTTAGTTCTTTTAGATATAGATTTCTTTAAAAAAATCAACGACTCTTTAGGGCATGATATGGGGGATAAAGTACTTCAAGAATATACTAATTTTATAGGACATCATCTTCGAGAAGTAGATATATTTTGTAGGATTGGGGGAGAAGAATTTGTTTTGATTTTACCAAATACATCAAAAGACAAGGCATACCTCTTAGCACAAAAACTACGTGTGCTTATACAAAACCATAAAAAGATAGTTCCAATCACTATGAGTTTTGGAGTTGTGCAGTACGAAAAAGGGGATGATGCTCAGACAATTTTTAAACGAGCAGATATGGCACTTTACCGAGCAAAAGATACAGGACGAAATAAGGTTATTATTGGATGATGTTTTATGAGCAAGAGTTAAAAGCACTTCATAAATCAGGTAGATATAGAAAAAGAGAGTTAGCTGATAGCTCTACCTTAGACTTTGCGTCAAATGACTACTTAGGGCTCTCACACAAAGATTCCCTTCACAAACAAACTACTCAAATACTAGATAAGCTAGACATCCATAGCTCGAAAGCTTCTATGCTGGTAAATGGCTATCATGAGATACATAAAGATTTTGAAGATGCTTTATGTAAAGCAAATTCATTTGAAGCAGGAGTTGTTTTAGGAAGTGGATTTAATGCCAATATTGCACTTGTCGAGTCACTTGTACGAAAGGGTGATGAACTGTTTATGGATGAACTGTATCATGCTTCAGGCATTCTAGCAAGTAATCTTAACTCTGTAAAAGTCACATTTTTTAAACATAATGACATGGATGCACTCTCGTTACTGCTAAAAAATTCACAAGCTAAACGCAGAGTAGTTGCTGTAGAGGGGATATACTCTATGGATGGTGACTTATGTCCAAAAGAGGTCTTTGAAATATGCGATGAGCAAAATGCTATTTTGATTGTAGATGAGGCACATAGTAGTGGTGTTGTAGGAAAAAATCTTATGGGTGTCTTTGATTTATATGGGATAAGTCCAAAAGCTAATCATATAAAAATGGGAACACTTGGTAAAGCATATGGAAGTTTTGGTGCTTTTATCTTAGCATCTGAGCATATAGTGGACTATCTTATAAATAGAGCAAAGCCAATCATCTATGCGACATCACTCTCTTTATATGACACCCTTTTAGCACATAAATCACTCCAATATATACAAGAAAATAAAAATGAACTATGTAAAGAAATAGAAGTTAGAAAAAGAATAGTATTTGAGGAACTGGGTTTAAAAATAGAAGGTTTAATTGTCTCTATTTTAATAGGCGATAATAAAAAAGTCTTAGAAATAAAAAAAGATTTGTTCTCTCTAGGTTATAGTGTTGGTGCTATTAGACAGCCAACTGTTCCAAGTGCTGTTGTTAGACTAATCGCACGTTTAGGTCAGAGTCAAGATGAGTTAAGAGTTCTGTGTCAAAATTTGGTTAAAATAAAGTCATGAAGATAGATAAGCTAAAGATTTTGATAGCTGGTGACACACTAGTTGATATCACCTTTGATATAACATCATCTTTAGCTCTTGTTGGGCAGAGTGGTAGTGGGAAAAGTTTAACACTCAAAGCACTGCTGGGTATGCTTCCTCGTGATATGGATTTAGAGCTGGAGTGTAGCTCAGCTTTTGAATTAGTAGCAGGTGAAACCCTTGCATTTATTCCTCAAAATCCTTTTACGGCACTTTCTCCTCTAACTAAAATAGACAAGCAATTTTTTGTAGAGGAGACACGAATAAAAGAACTTTTTGATAGTGTTGGCTTGGAGCATAGTTTACTAGAACGGTTTCCTCCAGAGCTTTCTGGTGGACAACTCCAACGAGTTGTAATTGCTATGGCACTGAGTAAGAAGCCTAAACTTTTACTACTCGATGAACCAACTACCGCACTTGATCCGAGTACTCGTGTTATGATTATAGACTTACTTCGCGAGTTGCAAAAGAGAGAAAAATTTAAAATGCTTTTTGTAACACATGACATCTCTTCTGCAAAAAATCTTTGCGACAGTATATGTGTGATTAAAGATGGTAAAGTTATAGAAAGTGGTTTGATGGATGAAGTGATAGATAGACCAAAAACAGACTATACAAAAATATTAATAGAAGCAAATTTTGCAAATAGGGAATTTAGAATATGAGAAAATATTTCAAAAAGATTTTTATTAGCATGGTAGTTTTAGGATTTTTATCTCCTTTTATTCTACTAGGCTACTTTTTAACTTCATATAGTTATGATATATCAAAGTTGACAGATTATAAACCTGATGTTACAAGCAGAATTTACGATAAAGATGGTAAAAAAATAGCAAATATTTTTAATAAAAAACATAGGTATTATGCAACTTTTGAAGAAATTCCTCCTCGTATTATTGAAGCACTTGTAGCTATTGAAGATACAACATTTTTTGAGCACCCAGGGATAAATATAGATGCAATTTTTCGTGCAGCTATAAAAGTTATTCGTGCTGGTAAAGCTGTTGAGGGTGCGAGTACCATAACGCAGCAGTTAGTGAAAAATGTACTCCTTACAAGAGAGAAAAAACTCTCACGTAAGATAAAAGAGGCGATATTTGCTATAAAACTAGAGAATGCTTTAAGTAAAGAGCAGATACTTGAGTGTTATCTAAATGAGATATATTATGGACATGGGTACTATGGTATCAAAACAGCAGCAGATGGTTACTTTCATAAAGAGTTAAATGATTTAACACTTAAAGAGATGGCTATTTTAGTAGGGCTTCCAAAAGCACCAAGCACTTATGCTCCAACAAAGAACTATGAAATTTCTATGGGTAGAGCAAACCGTGTAATACAAAGAATGCATGTATTAGGTTGGATAGATGACAGTACTTATGAGAATGCTTTAGAAGAGAATCCTGAAGTTTTCAACACAACACTTACACAAAATAGAGCCCCTTTTATAGTAGATGAAGTGGCTCGCCGTTTTAGAGATATGAATATAAGTGATTTAAAAACAGGTGGTTATGAAGTATACACTAGCATAGACCTTAGACTCCAAACGGCAGCTAGAGAGTCGCTTACATTTGCTTATGAAGAATTACTCAAGCGTATTGAGAGTTATAAAGAAAAAGAGTTACAAGAACTAGCAAAATTCGAAGCCATACAGAATCCAAGTGAAGATGAAATGTTTGAGTTACAAGATGTAAATCTTACACAGTTAAATGGGGCATTAGTTTCTCTTGATTCAGCAAGCGGAAACATCTTGGCACTTGTGGGTAGTACAGAGTATAAAGTGAGCTCTTACAACCGTGCGACACAGGGAAGAAGACAACCAGGCTCTGCGTTTAAACCTTTTATCTATCAGGTGGCTATAGACTTAGGTTTTAGTGGTGCTACTGAGTTAGTAGATATAGCAAAAACCTATGCATATGAAAAAGATGGTGAAGATATGAAGTGGAGACCTCGAAACTATGAAAAAAACTATAAGGGTTTAGTCACACTTCGAGAAGCACTCATACACTCTCGAAATCTTGCAACAATAAATCTTGTGAATGATATAGGCTTAAATAATCTACTTAAAGAACTGCAAAAGTTTAATATTGAACACATTCCACACGATTTATCTATCTCTCTTGGAACTATGTCAATGTCCCCATTGCAACTTGCACAGGTGTATACATCTTTTTCTAACTATGGCGTACAGATGAAAACACACCTAATACAGAGTATAGATAAAGGAAGTCAGACTATTTATGAGATGAGAGAGGAGAGTCATATTACTTCTATCCCTACACAATCTTATATAATGACAACAATTCTTCGCGATGTTGTAAACCGTGGAACAGCACGTAGAGCCCGTGTTAAAGGCATAGAGCTAGCAGCAAAAACGGGAACAACAAACAGAAATATTGATGGTTGGTTAGCTGGATACTCACCAACTATTACAACAGTAGTATGGTTTGGTAATGATGACAATACACCAATGTATAAACGAGAAACGGGTGGAAAGATAGCAGGACCTGCGTTTAGAAGTTTTTATCAAAAGGTGTTAAAACTTTATCCTCAAATCAAACGAAAATTTGATGTGCCCGAGGGAATAACAGAAGTTCATATGGGAAAAAGAATAGAGTACTTTAGTGATATATCTAGACCACCAAGGGTGGAACAGATATCAGATCCACAAGCAGAGTTGCTGTGGTAAATAAAAGAGTATAAATAGAGCCTAACTAAAAGCTCTATTAAGTGCACAAAACATTGCTTTAATCGAAGCAGTTGCTATGTCACTATCTTTTCCTGCTCCAAAGCAAGATATTGTACTTTCAGTCTGTAGCTCTATATATGCTACAGCAGTAGCACTACTTTGTTCTCCACAAGAGTGCTCCGAGTAGGAGTTTATGATAAATGTATTTTTATAGTTTTTTATTAGTGCTTTTTTGCAAGCATCTATTGGACCATTTCCCTCACCCTCAGATGTAATTTCTTCACCCTTGTATATGTAAGTAAGTCTGCATTTTGACATCTTATTATCAGATGTAAGGGTAAAATCCACAAGAGATAAATGCTCTTTAACATTAAAGTAAGTGTCTTGGAAAATCTCAAAAATCTCTTTAGAGCTGAGTACTTCTCCTTTTACATCTGTGACAGCTTGTACAAGTTTTCCTATCTCAGGATGCATAGCTTTTGGTAGTTGGTATCCATACTCTTTTTCTAAGATATATGCTACACCACCTTTTCCAGACTGAGAGTTTATACGGATAACAGACTCATAAGTACGACCAACATCAGCAGGATCAATAGGTAAGTATGGAACTTCCCATAAAGCATTATCTTTATTCTTTTGGTATGCAAGACCTTTGTTTATAGCATCTTGATGGCTGCCACTAAACGCAGTATAAACCAACTCCCCAACATAAGGATGTCTCACATGAGTATCTATCTCTGTACACTTCTCAACGACTTCTAAAACTTCATCTATGTTTGTAAAGTCAAGCTTGGAGTCTATACCTTGAGTTGTAAGGTTAAGAGCAAGAGTTATGATGTCTACATTACCTGTTCTTTCCCCATTACTTAAAAGTGTTCCCTCAACTCTATCTGCTCCCGCTAGAAGAGCAAGCTCCGTTGCAGCAACTGACGTTCCCCTATCATTATGAGTATGTGTTGAGATTATTACATTCTCACGGTTGTCCAAGTGTCTAGCCATCCACTCTATCTGATCTGCATAGATGTTTGGAGTAGCCATCTCAACAGTCGCAGGTAAATTTATGATAACTTTTCGCTCAGGACTGATACCCCAACAAGCAGTAACTGCATTAGAAATATCTGCTGCAAATTCAAGTTCTGTACCTGTAAAACTTTCTGGTGAATACTCTAAAAATATCTCTCCATCGTGTTTTTTCTCATACTCTTTAACAATTTCAACTCCTGCTAAGGCTAAGGCAGTTATCTCTTCTTTTGTTTTATTAAAAACTATTTTTCTTTGAGCAACTGATGTTGAATTGTACAGATGTACAGTCGCTTTTTTAACACCTTTAAGTGCCTCAAATGTTTTAGCTATTAAATGCTCACGAGCTTGAACTAAAACTTGAACAGTAACATCATCTGGAATTAACTTATCATCTACAAGTCGGCGTAAAAAGTCAAACTCAACTTTTGAAGCAGAAGGAAATCCAACCTCTATTTCTTTAAATCCGAGTTTAAGTAAGAGTCTAAAAAGTTCAAGTTTTTTGTTCATGTCCATAGGAGTAATAAGTGCTTGATTTCCATCACGTAAATCTACACTACACCATGAAGGAGCACTGACAATAGTTTTTGTAGGCCAAACTCTGTTTGGCAAATCAATGGCTGGGTAAGCTCTATACTTTCCCTTTTGAATTGTTTGATTCATCATAATGAATCCTTTATAACTTGAAAATTTCAATAACAGACTCTTACATTTGTTATTAATAATCGAATTATAGCTAATTTGTTGTTATAAAGGTACTTTTAGTGAGAAGCAGGCACCCTTATTTATATTTTTCACAGTTAAAGTTCCGCCCATTTTTTGAGCTATTTGAATACTCATGTAGAGACCAATGCCTGTTCCTTTTCCCTCTGCTTTACTTGTCACTTCTGGTTTAAAAATATCTTTGATGATGTTTTGGGGGACTCCACCTGCAGTATCTTCTATATCTACATATTTGTAGCCATCTTTTTCATAAAAATTAATGTAAATATATCTTTCACTTATATCATTGTCATTAAATGCATCTTTAGCATTGTTAATGATGTTAAGAACAAGGTGTTTAAATTCATTTTCATTTGCGTAGAGTAAAATTTCTTTATCACTTTGTATATCTACTTGAATATTATTTTGCAGAAACTCATCATTTACTAAAACCATAACGGATTGGATAGAGCGTTTTACACCAAAATTTTCTTCTGTTTGACGAGGTCTAAAGAAGTTTCGAAACTCTTGGAGTGTTGTGACCATATGTTGAATCTGCCCTTGAGCATCATCTGCTAGCTCATCAACATACTCTTGGGTAATAAGCCCATTTTTAAAATCATCCCTCATCATATCTGACATCATTGAGAGAGCATTGAGAGGTTGCTTCCATTGGTGTGCAACGGCATCCATCATCTCACCCATTGCAGCCATTTTGGCTTGTTGTTCGAAGCGTTTATAGTTTACTTTAGAGAGCTCGACCTCTTTTTTTATGCGTTTTTCTAGTTCTTTGTTAAGTGAGTCAAGTTCATTTTGACGTGCTTGGCATCTCTCTAGAAAGATTTTTAAAAGCATGTCCAAATCAGCACGATGAGGAGAGTTAGCACTCTTTTTTACAGCATCGAGTCATTCATTCGTATTTAAGTGTGCATACTCACCCATAGGATTCTTACGACTTTTGATTTGTAAAGAGGGTTTTATAAATGGGTTTGATTTCATAATGTTAGATTATAACTAAACTTTGTAAAATAGATAAATATGTAAGGAAGTTGTGGATTAGAGAAGGTAAAACGAGGATAACCCTCGTTTTATACTAGCACTGGTATGTAGTTTTAAACTCATAAGCAGTTGGACGACCCTCATCAGGGAAAACATCACGGTCGAATTTATATGCTTGGTAAGCATTGATAAACTCATCAGTAAATACTGGCTTTAAGAAGTCATTATCAGAGATAAGACCCTCTAATGCAGAACGAAGTGTATGTGGCATTTGAGGGATTCCTCTATCACGAATCTCATCAAGAGTAAGCTCAAATAAATCTTCATCCATTGGACCAACAGGAACATCTTTGTTCTTGATGCCATCAAGTCCAGCCATCATCATAACAGCAAATGCTAAGTAAGGGTTAGCAGTAGAGTCTGGAAAACGCATCTCTAAACGAGTAGCACCCTCACCAGCACCCCATGGAATACGGCAAGCAGCAGAACGATTTTGTGAAGAGTAAGTAAGAATACTTGGAGCTTCAAAACCTGGAATTAAACGCTTATATGAGTTTGTTGAAGCATTTGTAAACGCAGCAACTGCATGTGAATGTTTAAAGATTCCAGCAGCATACTGAAGTGCCATATCTGAAAGATTTCCGTAAGCACCTTCGTTATAGAAAAGGTTTTTACCATTTTTCCAAAGTGA
>DQSP01000252.1 GCA_015663215.1 Sulfurimonas sp. | reverse complement strand
ATTACTGAACAAGTTCGTGCGAAACTCTCAAGAGTGATAACACAAATATATTCTAGTGATGATAATGTTGTGAGATTGCTCACATTTGACACAAACACAGAACAGATGCTCCTGCAAAAGTCTACAGAACAAGATGGTGTGAGAAACCTCATGTTAAATGTAGGTGAGATAAATGCTCTTATCCAAGCGACAAGTGATAAGGCAGCTGAACTCCTTCAAAAAGGTGTTTCTCCAATTGTTGTGATAGTTGATCCTCAACTTCGCCGTGGTATAGCTGAGATATTTGAGCGTTTCTCACTTGACATCGTTACGCTCTCACATGCTGAGATAGATTCTAATGCTACTTTTGAAGTACTTGGTTCTATCACAGTTAAACTATAAAAATATAAATATTTAAAAGGAAATTAATAAATTATGAATAACAGAACTATTCACCATCTCTCCCACATAGACCTCGATGGCTACAGCTGTCAACTTGTGATGAAATACACACCCTACATAAAGTACAACTACAATGCTAACTATGGTCCTGAGGTAAAATCAAAACTGACTATTATTTTAGAAAATATAAAAGCTGAAAAATCTGCTTCGCTTATACTTATAAGTGATCTTAATCTCACAGCAGATGAATCAAGATGGCTTACAGATGAAGTAGCAAGACTTAACTCTGCTAAGCTAGATGTAAAACTCACTCTTCTTGACCACCATGGAAGTGGTGCAGAGTCTGCTAAAAAACATGAATGGTACTATCTTGATACAGAGCGTTGTGCTACAAAAATTGTATATGACTATGTAAAAGAGCATTTTGAGTTTAATGAACCTGAGTGGATGTGTAAGTATGTAGATATAGTAAACGCCGTTGATTTATGGAAAAAAGAGCAACATGACAACTTTGAGTATGGAAAAGTTTGTATGCGTTTAGTGACTGAAACTCGCGAACTCAACCGTATAATGTTTGCAAATGAAGACAATACTTATAAGCTCACTCTTTTAGAAGAGGCAGTGAAGTACATAAGTGAAGACGATGCACCTATCGTTCTTGATGAAAAAATTCACCTCATTAAAAAAGCATTTTTTACACATGAGAAAAATGACACACTTGATAATTTAGCAACTGATTATGTTGTGAAACTTCTTGGTTCTCAAAGAGAAACAAATACTATTTATTATAAAGGGTACAAAGGCTATCTCTCTTATGCAGTTGGTAACACTTCTATTGTAGGAAATGGTTTTTTAGTAGCCTACCCTGAGTATGATTTTATCGTAGATATAAGTTTTAAAGGGGCTATGAGTCTTCGTGCTGACGACAAAGTGAGTGTTTCCCAAATTGCTAAAGAGTGGGCAGGTGGTGGTGGACATCCCAATGCTGCTGGTGGAAGAATTGCGCATTTTAAAGAACAATATAAATACGATAAAGTAAAACAGCAGATAGAGGGTCTCATCTCGGATAAAGAGTCTGTTCATGGTAAACTAGAGTGGAAAAAAGAAGAAAATTAGTTATTTCTAAAGTATCTCTCTACTCCATTTGCGAGTCCAAGTGCCATAGCTTTTTGGTACTTTCTGTTGACTAAGCGTTTCGCTTCAGTTGGATTAGAAATAAATCCAACTTCTACTAAGACTGCTGGCATCTGAGCTCCAACTAAAACCCAAAATGGTCCTTGTCTGACACCAGCATCTTTAACATTTTTAAAACTCTTTTTTAAGCTACCTAATGCCCCTCTTTGCAAATCAATAGCTAATTTGTTCGCCGCAACTATGTTATGAGAATTAAGTGTACTTAAAAGTGTGTCTTTCCCATAAAAACCCATATCAGAAAGATCCGCTCTATTTTCACTTGCAGCAACTTTTTTTGCTCTTGAGGAGCGAGACTTATCTAAAAAGTAACACTCTAAACCATGTACTTTATTTGCATTCTTCTTACCAACAGCATTGGCATGAATACTTATGAAAAGATCCGCTCTCTTTTTATTTGCATAATGTGTTCTACTTCTTAGCTTTACAAACTTATCTGAGTCCCTAGTCATATAGACTTTATAACCACGGCTATGGAGTACCTTTTTAAGCTCTTGTGCAATTTGTAGAACAACTACCTTTTCTCTATATTTTTTATATCCAACTGCACCGGGGTCTTTTCCGCCATGTCCGGCATCTATTACTATTATCTTATTTCTATCAACTGACTTTGGTACTATACCTTGAGGCGTAGGTGCTATATAGTTTGATTTTGTAACATTCTTAATATGAATTATAAGAGATTTAGCATCTTTTTTAAAGCTAATTTTGAGTTTATAGCTATTTTGAATAACAAAACGCAGTGTATTTGTATTAAATTGTGCAAGTTTAATCTTGTCTATACCATCTTTTCTAAGAGTTTGAGAGCTAGTTAACATAGATGCATGAATATCAAAAATATACCTATATTCTTTTTTCTGTGAATCGTAAAGAGTAAAATAATTTATTTGATTATTACGTAATTTTTTATCAAAAGAGATAACTACTCTATCATTTTTCCATCGAATAGATTTTAACTTATGTGTTGATTTTATTTTTAATTTTTTATTTGTAGTTTTATTTGCTTTAGAAGTTGGTGCTTTGTATACTGATTTTGGATGTAATGAGGACAACTCATCAGAGTATTGAGAAACATCAATATGAAGTTTCTCTCCACTACTAACTATACCTTTAAGTGCATTGAGTTTTAATCTCTTGTTATCAGTCATCAAAGCTCTAAGGTAGAGATTTTTGTAGTCATTATATGCACGGAACTGATTACTCTTGTTTGGAGTTTTCATAAAACCATCTGCACGTTTTAGAATTTCTTGATCACTGAGAGCATGAAGTGCTGTTATAAAAATAAAGAAAAAGACTACAATTCGAATCATTTAATGACTATTCGCCTTGTGTAAGTTTGACAAAAAGCTCTTTTACTGAGATGATTTCATTTATACGATAACCATTTGTACCTGAGAAGAAAAGTCCAAGTTCAGTATTTCCTTCGTAAGCATCTGAGAGTCTATCTGCGATACAAAAACCAACTTCTTTAGCCTCAATACCACGATTACATGGAGCAACACAATTTGATATACACTTGATTGAAGGACCTTCTCGTCTTTCTATTAAACCTGTAAGGTTAGTTCTTACACCACGAGCAGGGTAACCAACAGGAGAACCCATCAGCTGTATATCTTCTTTTTTAGCACCCATAAGAACTTCTTTAAAATTATCATGAGCATCACACTCATGAGTACCAATAAAACGTGTCCCCATCTGAACAGCTCGAGCACCGAGTGACATCATCTCTTCTATGTCATTTTTATCCCAAACACCACCAGCAGCGATTACAGGAATATCTCCCCATTTTGCAGCTTCTTCTACAACAGGAGCTATAATATTTTCAAGTTGATTCTCAGGCATCCCACATTGTTCGTAAGTAAAACCTTGATGACCACCAGACTTAGGACCTTCAACGATAACCGCGTCAGGTACTCTATCATAACGTTTTTTCCAACGCTTACAGATGATTTTAAGAGCCTTTGCAGAAGATACAATAGGCACAAGTGCTACATCTGGATAATCTACTGTAAATTCAGGCATATTCGTAGGAAGGCCAGCTCCTGTAATTATAATATTTGCACCCGCCTCACATGAGTCAGTTACAACACGTCCATAATCATTAATCGCATATAAAACATTACAAGCAATAGGGGCATCACCACAAATTTCTCTAGCATCTGAAAATATTTTAACTAGAGCCTCTTTTGAGTAAAAGTTTTCTACTTCTAAAGGACGCTGTGCTACTAACTTTTTCACATGCTCTTTTTTATTATAATAACCCGTTCCAACTGAAGAGATAACACCTAATCCACCCTCTTTACTTACACTTCCTGCAAGCTGTGACCAAGAGATACCAACACCCATTCCCCCTTGGATAATTGGTATATTAATAGTGTGTTTTCCGATATTTATTGACTTAAAACTCATTAGTTTACCTTTAATTTTGCAAATTTTCTTTTTCCAACTTGGAGCAGGTACTCACCAGTTGTCAGTACTAGTTTTTCATCAGATACTTTTTCTTGGTTTATTTTAACACCACCTTGCTTAATATCTCTTCTAGCCTGTGAAGTTGAGGGCTCAATGTTACAATCTAACAAAGCTTTTGCAATCCAAACCTCACCTTCGCAAGAAAACTCGGGAATATCTGTTGGAATTTGGCTCTTTGAGTGAACCTTATCAAATTCTACTTTAGCATTATTCGCTTGCATTTCAGTATGAAAACGAGTTGTTATTTCTAAAGCAAGTGCTTCTTTTACTTTTTTTGGATGCAAAGAACCATCACTTACACCAGTTTTTAAGTTTGCTATTTCATCTAATGTTTTAGTACTCAAAAGTTCATAAAAGCGCCACATTAAATCATCACTAATGCTTAAAACTTTACCAAACATATCATTTGGAGTATCTGTTACACCTATGTAGTTTCCTAAAGATTTACTCATCTTTTGTATACCATCAAGACCTTCTAAGATTGGCATCATAAGAACTGCTTGTTGCTTTTTAATCTCATAAGATTTTTGAAGTTGTCTACCCATAAGTAAATTAAACTTCTGGTCCGTTCCACCTATTTCTATGTCTGACTTAAGATGTACACTATCGTAACCTTGAAGCAATGGATACATGAACTCACTCACTGCGATTGGAGTTTGCGAAGCATAGCGTTTAGAAAAATCATCGCGTTCTAACATACGAGCAACAGTAAGGTTTGATGCAAGTTGTAGCATACCTACTGAGCCTAGAGCATCTAACCACTCTTTGTTATAAACTATGTCAGTTTTGCTCTCATCTAAAATTTTAAAGGCTTGTGAAGTGTATGACTCTATGTTTTTAGCAATATCATCAGGAGTTAGCACTTTTCTAGTAGCACTTTTTCCAGTAGGATCACCAATAGTTGCCGTAAAATCCCCAATAAGAAACTGAACACGAGCACCAAATTTTTGAAAAGTTGCTAGTTTTTGAAGTAGCACTGTATGCCCTAAGTGTAAGTCTGGTGCAGTGGGGTCAAAACCTGCTTTTACAGTATAGTTTTTTCCCTCTTCAAAGTAAGCCTTAAGAAGTTTTTCAATCCTCTCAATATCAATTATTTCGGCTGTTCCTCTATTTATCTCACGTAGTGCTTCTTCTATCATTTCTTCTTTACTCTCCAATCATTCTGTATTATATTTAACTTTTATAAGCGTCATCAGTTCTAATCAAATGAATCACTTTTATCTTTGACTCTATTTTAACGCGTAGTGCATTAATATCCGCTTCCTTAGATTCAAATCCTAATTCACAAAACTTCGTGTAATTTTCACTCTCTTTACCAAGTTCGATTGAGTGTATATCTATATTTAACTTTACAAGGTATGCAAGGAACTCAGCTAAAGCACCTTTTTCATTATGTAATGATGCAATAAGGTTATATTTATAGTGCTTTTGGTGTTCCCATCTTACAAAAACCATTTTGGGGTTTTCACTCATTTTTTTTGCTGCAACACTACATAATTTATGGTGAACATTTACTTTATTTTTCTCTAAAAACCCCATAACTTCATCACCAGTTTTTGGGTGACAACAGTAGTCAAAAACTACATCATTTATACTATTTGCTGCATATATTTCTAAACCTGCTATCTGTGTACGTTTTATCTTAAATCTATGTCTTGATATAAAAGCTTTAAAACGACTATTTTTACTTATATCTGCAACATATCTATGAATTACATTTTTGAAACTTTCGACATCAGACGCTATACTTGATGTATGCTCACACTTGTTTTCCACAAACCACTCTTGTATTCGATGTGGATTTAAACCCATAACTGTTGCTACAATATAAACAGCATACTTCTCATTTATATCACGAAGTCGCATATTACAGTTGAGTTTCATATTCGTCTGAGCTCTGCTTGTTTTGACTGCATCTATCCAAGAACATCTTGTAATCATATTCTCTGCAATTATTACTTTAACAATATCGCCATTTTTTAGTTCCGTTAACAGAGATGATTTTACTTTGTTTATCAGTGCAGCTTGTGCCTTGTTACCTACTTCACTATGTACTGCATATGCAAAGTCTAAGACTACGGCACCACGAGGTAGAGTAAATGCATCACCTGTTGGTGAAAACACAGATATATCTTCACTATACAAATCATTTTTAATAAGCTCATAAAAATCTTCAACTGACTCTTCTTGATACTGTAAGTTATCTAACCAATCAAGCTTTATCTTGTCATTTCCTGATTTATACTTCCAGTGAGCCGCTATTCCTAACTCTGCTGTTTTATGCATTTCATATGTTCTGATCTGCACTTCAAAAATCGCAGTATTATAAAATACACTGGTATGAATTGTTTGGTATCCATTATCTTTTTCAACTGCTATGTAATCTTTAAAACGCGAAGCTAATGGTCGAAAATGAAGGTGAATCAATCCTAAAATATTGTAACATTTAACAGGATCGTTTGTTAGTATTCTAACCGCTAAAAGGTCTAAAACTTCGTCAATACTCACACCTTTTCTCTGCATTTTCAGATAAATAGAGTAACGGTGTTTAACACGTGAAAGAATTTCAAAATCATCTTCACAAAAACCATTTTGTATGAGTAATTTTGTTATCGCTTCTTTAAAATCATTTAACTTTAATTCAATAGCATGGTAGTTTGCATCAAGGTAGTTGTCTATATGATGTTTTTCTTCTTTAAAAAGGTAAGAAAAACTCAAATCTTCGAGCATATTTTTTAAAACAGAGATACCTAAACGATGTGCAATCGGGGCATATACAACCAATGTTTCTTCTGATATTCGCTGCTGTTTATGTTGTGCTAAAGCATCGAGTGTTAACATATTATGAAGTCTATCACAAAGTTTAACAACTAAAACACGAACATCTTCAATACTTGCTAAGAGCATTTTTCTAAAAGTAAGTGCTGAAGCAGTGAGCCTTTCATCAGAATTTGAAGGGACAAGTTCATTATCGCGGATAAGATCTATCTTTGTCAGTCCCTCCACAAGATGTGCTACATCTTTACCAAATTGTTCTAAAATATCTTCAATTGTTGTATTCGTATCTTCAACAATGTCATGTAAAAGTGCAGCAATAGCCATAGACTCATCGTCTGTAATAGAAGCAACAATAGAAGCGACAAGGATAGGATGTATTACATAAGCTTCACCACTCTTTCTAAACTGAAGTTTATGACCTTCAATAGAAAATAATAGTGCTTTTTCGAGGGTAGCAGAGGAGGGAATTTTTGAGTATAAGTAACTTATAGCAGAGTCAACATCATGAAGATGTTTAACTTTTTCAATCTCTACTTTACTTGATCCCAAAAGATTTACTTTTCGATATTAACAAAGCCTTTAACTCTAACAAGACCTTCTGCGATTTCCATAAGTGCTAAATCAGATGACTTTACAGAGTTTGCACTTACACTTAGTTTACTTTGTGCACCATTTTCTAATTCATCACATCTCGTAGATATAGCAATTGCTAACTGATAACGATCCATGTTTGGATTCATTTTTAATATTTTTGCTGTTAATTCTTCTGTTTTCATCTATTATTTCCTTTTATTTTACGATAGAGCAGTTATTCATATTACCATTTAAAATGTCTAAGATATTTCCGGGCACTGACATATCACAAACTATAATTGGTAACTTATTATCTTTTGCTAAAGTGATAGAAGTATCGTCCATTACTTTAATGTGGTCTTGAAGTGCTTGGTCATATGTAAGTTCAGGTAGTTTTACTGCATCACTATACTTTACAGGATCTTTATCATAAACACCATCTACTTTGGTCGCTTTAATGATTACCTCTGCTCCAATTTCAACAGCACGAAGAGTCGCTGCTGTATCGGTAGTAAAGAAAGGGTTACCTGTTCCTGCTGCAAAAATCACAACACGACCTTTTTCAAGATGTCTTACTGCTTTACGGTTTATATATGGTTCAGCAATCTGCTCCATTTTAATAGCTGTCTGCATACGAACTTGAAGTCCTGTATGCTCGCAAGCTTCTTGCATAGCAACACCGTTTATAACCGTTGCAAGCATTCCCATATAGTCACCAGAAGTACGTTTGATGATACCATCTTGTGCAGCAGTAACACCACGAATGATATTTCCACCACCTATAACAATACCAACTTCAATACCTGCATTTACAAGAGATTTAATCTCTTGTGCAATGTACTTTAAAATCTGTGTGTCAATTCCATGACCTGCTTCACCAGCAAGAGCTTCACCTGAAAACTTTACTAAAACGCGCTTATTAGCCATTGACATACCTTTTTATAAAAATCTGTGAATTATACTTAAAAATCTCTTTATATCTGCTTTGATTTAAAATCGTTAGTTCTAAAAAGTATTATTTAAAACTAATCATCACTTTTACTTATGCTATATAAAAGTGCATATGGCATGATTTCAGAAAAAACAACAGCACGAAGACGCTCATTTGGGTTGAGCATATACTCTAACATTTTTGCAACTACTTCATCTATCTCTGGTACTAATTTACGGATATTTTGAAGTTTTTCTCTCTTATTTGTTGGTGCAAAATGTGTATATGAATCGTATGGCTCTTTTTTTGTAAACTGATAGTACAGTTTTCTTCCAAGTTCAAAGACTTCAAACTCTTCATTTTTTCCTGTCATAACATTTGTCTCAAAGCCACACTCTATCTCTATATTTTTAGCTCTTAAGTATGCTTGGAGTATCATAACAAAGCCTATTTTTGCTCTTGTGTAGTTACTGAGTACTCTTGTATGAAAAGCTTCAAACTCTTCACCATCTTTACGAAGTCTTTTGTACTCCAACATAAGAGATTCTACATAAAACTTTGCATACTTTAATGGTACGGACTTTACTACAGTATGACCCTCAGTCGATTCTCCTGTAAGTTTTCCACCTAAGAAGATATGAACACCATGTTCATTTATACCCTCTACTTTAGCTTTACAGCCTTCAAAACCAATGTCACCTAAACCATGAACACCACAGCCTTTAACACAAGCTGACCAGTACATTCTCACACGACATCCCTCAAGTGGTACAGCCTCTGCCAAATAATCAGCCATAGCAATAGCATCATTTTTGTTCTCAATCACACCAAAAGGACAGTGTTCAGTTCCCGCACAAGCTATCATATGATTTTTATACGGTGTGTCTATATTTTTATACCTGTCAAAAAAGCTCTCTTTTAAAAGTGCTGGCATATCTTTGACACCCATAAGGTAAAAGCTCTGTTCCATATCAAAATGCAGTTCGCCATTTCCATACTTCATTGCGAGCTCTGCCGCGTTTACTAAAGCAGTTCCTTCAAAAATACCAGAAGGAATAACCGCATGAACAGCCATCGTTCCATCACGAAGTTCTAAACATCCGTGATCTGGTTCTATGTAGTCCATAGTTGTCATAGTCTCTCCAGCACTTGCGAAGTCTATGTTAGCATTTTCACGAATTGCTTTTTCCATCTCTGCCATTCCAATCATATCTATAAGAAAATAGAGACGATTTTTATTTCTACTATCTTTAAAACCAAAACGTCTAAAAAGATCTGCTACAGACTCAAACGCAGCTAAAACTTCAGCCTCATCTTTTAAAAATATATTTGAACGTTTAGCAAGCATCCCAACACGGCCACCGAGATAAAGGTTGTAACCATAGCGACCATCTTTTTTTGCTAAAACAAAACAGCAGTCATTTCCATAAACATTACATCTATTTGAAAGATTTCCCGTTATAGAAGTGTTAAACTTACGAGGAAGAGTCGATATCCATTCGGGTTTTCCTAAAAATATATCTTGTATTTTCAAGAGTGTTTTATGTGAAGGTAAGACATTATCAAACGCCATGTCATCAAAAGGGTCTGAGACAATACCGCGAATATTATCCACTCCAGTTTGATGACCTGATAATCCAACTGCATCTAAACGCTTTACAATAATGGGTAGACTCTCTACACTCAAGTAACGTAGTTCTATCTGCTGACGAGTTGTTAAGTCAAGATAATTTTGTCCAAACTCTTGTGAACATTCACCTATAACTTTTGCCTGTTGTGCTGTCATAAAGCCACCCGGTATACGAAGCTTGAACATAAATTTTTCTGGAGTTGCAGGACGATAGTAGATACCAAAACATTTTAAAAAGTATGATTTGTCTTCTGCGGGAACAGAATCAAAACCATTTTTTGCATACTCATCAAGCTTATCATATGCTTCTTGTGGCGTTTTTAGTTTTTTAAGTTCTTCAATCTTGTTAAGTTTGTAACTTCTAACTTTATGTGCTTTTTCTAATACCTTCATTCCCTATCCATCTGCTTATATATTTCGAATTCTACCATTTTTTATCTATTTTACCCATTTATATCTAAAAAGAGGCTCATTTATTGTTTATTTTTTATGCATTTATTTTTTTGCTGTTTCTTTTGCTTTAAACGCCACACTAGTTTTGATACCCTCATAAGTAGTTTTAATATGCTCTATCTCTCCACTTATCTCTGTCTCTTTTATACTAAGTCCCTCGGGTACTTCCTTAGAGTGAAGTTGAATAGCTGTCTGTTTGAAGTTTGGTTCTCCAGACTTTGGACAAAAACTCTCATTTGTCAGAGTATTTATAAGCTGTTCGTTAAAATGAAAAGGTACAAAAACATTTCCCTCTCTTACACTTCCTGTAACACGAACAACTACATCTTCTATTCGCCCACGAGCAGATGAGAGTGCCATTGTATCACCACTTTTTACTTTAAGTTTTTGTGCATCTTTAGGGTTTACATCTACCCACGCTTCAGGTGCTAAGTCATTTAATATATCTATGCTTCGTGTTTTAGTACGAGTGTGCCACTGCTCAACCGTTCTCCCAGTGTTAAGTATGACGGGGAACTCTGACGTTTGCGCTTCTGCCATAGGAAACCAATCAGCACAGATTAGGTTTGCTTTTTTATCTTTGGTTCTAAACGCCATGTCAGGAGAGTATAAACGCTTCGTACCTTTAGGGTTCTCTTCGTTACATGGCCACTGTATACCATTTTCACTCTCAAGCAGTTCATAGTCAATACCTGAGTAATCACACAACTGCCCCTTAGAGACTTTTTTCCACTCTTCAAAAGCATCACGAGGCTTTGTCCATGAAGGAAAAAGCATCTCATTTACACCCTCAAAGTACTTAGAAAACTCTACTACAATGTCAAAGTCACTTTTAGAATCCCCTAAGGGTTCTACTGCTTTGTTTGCACGGTTACAACGGCGTTCAGAGTTTGTATAAACACCCTCTTTCTCACCCCAAGTAGCTGCTGCGAATATTACATCTGCTATCTGTGCTGTATCTCCAAAAAAAGCATCTTGTACTACAAGAAGGTCTAATTTAGCCAAAGTTTTACGAAGTTTTTCTTGGTTTACAAAGCTTACAAGTGGATTTGTCGCTGTTATCCAAAGTGCTTTTATTTCACCCTTATCTATCGCGTCAATAATTTCAGCATATTTATATCCACGTGATGTTGGTACTATTTCTTCTGGTACATTAACGATGCTTGCATACTCTTTTAAAGCCTTCTCATCTCCAAAACCTCTATAACCTGGGAGACTAGAAGTAAAACCTGTCTCACGAGTACCCATGGCGTTACACTGACCTGTGATAGAAAAAGGACCTGTCCCCTCTCTTCCTATGTGACCTGTAAGTAGGTGTAGATTTATGATGGCACTTACTGTATCAGTCCCCATAAAAGACTGATTTACACCCATAGTCCATGCAGATATAACAGCTTCACTGGAAACAAACTCACGAGCGAGTTCATAGAGTGTTTTTACATCTATTCCCGTGATGTTTGCTACTTCTTGAGGAGGGTAATCTTGGAGATGTTTTTTCAGCTCTTTATAGCCATTAGTATTTGCTTTTATGTAACCCTCATCTTCCCAACCCTGCTCCATAACAATGTAAGCGAGACCATTATAAAGTGCTAAGTCAGTACGTGGTTTGATAGGCACAAAAACATCTGCCATCTGTGAAGTTTTACTCGCTCTTGGGTCTATAACTATCACTTTTTTGTTTGGATTTTTGTTTATGTGAAGAGTAATTATAGGATGATTATCTGCGATGTTTGCACCAACAAGGAAGATAGTATCTGCATGTTGAAAATCTTCATAAGAAGAAACTGGTCCATCACTTCCAAGCGACTGTTTATAACCCATAACAGCAGAAGCCATACATAAAGTAGTGTTTCCATCAAAGTTATTCGTTTTTAGTCCTAACTGTACAAACTTTCCAAGAGTATAAAACTCTTCTGTTAGTAGTTGTCCCGTTCCGATGACTGCAACTGCTTTTTCGCCATGAGTTTTTGCGATGCGTTTAAACTCAGAACTTACTTTAGTAAAGGTTTCATCCCAAGAAGCCGCTTCGAGTTTACCGTTCTTTTTGATGAGTGGCGTTTGGATTCTATCTTTAGAGTTTATCATCTGATGTTCTGAGAGCCCTTTTGGACAAAGTGTTCCCATGTTAACGCCGTGAGTAGGGTTACCCTTTGTTGCAACAGCTTTACCATCTTTGACACCGATGTAGAGTCCACAACCAACACCACAGTAACCACATGTTGAAAAAACCCACTTGTCAGGCTTATTTGCATCACTTATCATACCAAACATAGGATCATGTGAGAGCTTGTACTTTGCCTCTTTTATATCAAAACCTAAAAAATCTTTTATCTTTGCTATCATCGTTGTTTTCCTACAAAAAATCCACCCGCCATACCCAAAGGTGCAACAGTGGTATAAAATAAAAATCTATCACTTATCTCACTTAAAAAGCTTATAACTAAGGCAAAAAACATCACTAACGATGTCAGTCCAAAAGAGCCACTTCCCGCAAAAATAAGTGCTAAAAGAGGTAGGATAACGCCACTCAGCACTAAACTTATCAAGCGCCCTATTTTAATCTTAGGAAAGTTCTCATTTAAGAGTCTTTTTGTGCGTTGTAGCTGGTACTTGTTCGCTTCTATGGTATCTAAACTTCTTGTATCTTCATATGTAAAGAAAAGTTGTGCTAAAGCGCCCAACATTCCCATAGCTATAAGAGGGATTACTACATCGCTTAAACTTAAAAGTGAGCTTAAAAATGCCAGTAAAAAGATTCCTACATAAGCCACACCAAAAAACTTGAAGTTTGTTGTCACTCTATCCCAAGACGGACGGGCTTTTATGCGATATATCATCGCTTGTGCATAGATGCCGTAAACACCAACGAGTAAGGTCACTCCCTCAAGGGCTAAACGCAAGATATGACTCACTTCAAAAAAGTATGTCACTGCAACACCACTCATCAAACCAACAAAAGCTCCAAGTGCAGCAGCTTCACGTGAGAGCCATGAAGTTTTTATGTTTTTCATAGCAGTAAGTGCTAAAAATGGACGACCTAAATGCAGGGCTGAGAGAGGCAGGCCTAAAGCCGCTGGTAACATCACAAGTAGAGCCATAATCCAGTTCGTTGCTTCAAAACCAAAAAGGCTCATCACATCTCCTAAAAAGAGTGCAAGGAATCCACCTAAAGAGATCTGAGTAAGTACTGTCATAAAAACAAGAGGTAGCTCTTTATGTCCCGGTTTAAGGATATGCTCATCTACCTCTTTCATATCTTGGGGCAAGCTTTCAGGAAGTGTATACCGAGTTGTAGAGTTTGTTATTCGAGCACCTGGAAGAAACGGCATATTTGCCTCTTCATCTATCTGCT
>DQSP01000266.1 GCA_015663215.1 Sulfurimonas sp. | reverse complement strand
TTTACAAGTCATCTGTAAACAATTCCTTTTTAGACTCGATAATACCGTGCTTTGCTTAGGTTTTAAGCCACACTAAATCTCGCTTTAACTCAATATTTTGTTATGGAAACTTTTATAGTGTAAACATGTTGTCGGTATTTGATTTATGTATATATTTCGGAATTGGCGATAGCCTCGTTATTCATTAGAAAGAAGTGTCACTCCGAACGACCGAATAAGCAAAGCGATTCGAGAGGAGTGACGATTTTTTTGCTTCGTTTTTTTCTAAAAAAATGCCGTGAACGAAGTGAGGAAATGCCCTTGGGGTAGAAAGAGAAAGAATGCCACAGTTTTTCTAAGAGGAAATCCAAAAAAACATAATAAAAATTCAAATTACGATATGCATTCCCACTCAGGAGAGTGGGAACGAGCTTTATTCGTAGAAACACTTGCTAGTGTATGTAACAGGAGAAATAAGACACTTTAATAGGTTTTTTAATACCTAGTATGGAAAATAAAATAAAAATGCTTATTTCCACCCTTAAAATAGGGCAAAAATTTATTCTCCAAGATACAATTGTCTCGGACGAGCAATTTTTGAAGTCTCATCTTTTTTAAATTCTATCCACTGTGTTATCCACCCAACAGTTCTCCCAATTACAAAAATAGGCGTAAACATAGAGGTAGGTATTTTTAGTGCCGTCAAAATGATACCTGTGTAAAAATCTATGTTAGGGTAAAGGTTACGTGAAATGAAATAGTCATCACTTAATGCAATCTCTTCTATCTTTCTAGCGATTTTCATAAGTTCGGTGTCAAGTCCCAATTCATCTCGTAATTCATCTTGTAACTTTTTGAGTATTTTGGCACGTGGGTCAAAGTTTTTGTAAACTCTGTGTCCAAAGCCCATGAGACGAAAGTCATCATCAGGGTCTTTGGCTTTTTCTATGAAAGCTTCCACTTTGTCAACTGAACCTATAAATTCAAGCTGTGCAATGACGGACTCATTGGCCCCTCCATGTGCACGTCCCCAAAGTGCAGCAATACCAGAAGATATAGCTACATAAGGGTGAGCACCTGTAGAGGCTACACCACGTACTACTGCAGTAGAAGCATTTTGTTCATGGTCGGCATGTAGAGTGAAGATGGTGTCTAGTGCTCGTACCTCTACATCTTTGACATGGTCATGTCCTGTGGCATTGAGATGCATTTTCCCCCCAGGATACGCACGCATCATGGTAATAAAATTTTCGGTAAAGCCCAAGTTAATGTCTGGTTCTATAAATGGGATACCTAGAGATTGCCTATATGCAAAGGCTGCGATGGTAGGTATCTTAGAGATGATGCGGTGTGCCATTTCAAGATAGGCAGCTTCATCGTCAATATCTACGTGCTCATCATAAAAAGAAGCTAGTGCGGTAACTGCTGCAGAGAGTGTTGCCATAGGGTGTGCATCATCTGGAAAAGCATCAAAGAGTTTTTGTAGCCCACGATGTAAAAATGCACGGTGGCGTATCTCTAAGTCAAAATCTACGAGCTCATCTTTTGAAGGTAAACGTTTATTAAGAAGTAAAAAACAGACTTCCATGTAGCTGTGGTGTTTGGCTAAGTCTTCAATGGCTATGCCTCTATAACGAAGTTCACCCTTTTTCCCATCTATAAATGTAATGGTAGACTCACAAGCTGCTGTTGCAGTAAACCCTGGGTCATAGGTAAACAACCCTGAGTCTGCAAAAAAAGTACGTATATCTACTACTGAAGGGCCTCTGGTAGCATGGAGTATGTCATATTCATAACTTTCTCCTGTGGCATTATTGGTGAGTGTCATAGTGTCTTTTGCCATGGTCTATCCTTTGTGTGAATATCCTATATTAAATTACTATAACGTTTGTGTGTAGAGTATGTGTGTATTATGTGAGAAAGTAAAGAAGGTTCACTTGTTTATGCGGTCTGAATATGAATATTTGATATGGATTGATGTGTGAATATGTGGTGTTGTGAGGGCACAACACCCTAAAGTTATTCTGTTAAATCTTTTAAGAATCTGGATTCGTTATATTCCAATCGAAGATGCCCAACAATTATCCTCATATCTCTCTCGGCATTCCCTAAACATGATGTAGCCCCAGGGCTAGGGGTCATGTTGAAAATGATACCGTTGCCGGGATTGATAGAGGCTTCTCCAAGCATGAGTTTTTCTTTTTCTTTGTCCAAGACTTGGGGACGTATGCCTCCAAACCCTTGGGCATAGGTAATGTCATCGACACTAAGTGAAGGCACAATCTTTCTTGCATCTTGCACAAAGAGACTTTTGTTGATGAGAGGTACTTCAAAAAGAAAGTTTTTAAAGACATAGTTCCTTATGTCAGAGTCTTTAAGTAAATCCCAAAATATTTTGACAATGTGAAAATCAAAGTTTAGGGTTTTGAAGAAGTCCCAGTATGTCCCTGGTTTAAAACGTTCTAGTTTAGGGAGCATCAGAGCAGTTGGACCAAAACGTGTTTTGTCGTCAGCTAGTATGTCAGGGTCGCCATGAAGTGCAGCAAAAGGTAGTTTATTATTTTGAACCATATAGACTTTTCCATTTAAAAAATGATTTTCAGTCATGTAAAAAGAACCTGCCATAGGTAGACAACCCATATGTTTACCATACCCCATTCTATGGGCTAAAAAGAGTGAATGTGCCCCTGCGTTGACAACCACAAAATCTGTAGTGTAAACCGTACCATTTTTACAATGCACCTCAAAAGTTTTATCTTCTTTTTCAAAGATGTCAGTCACTTGGGTGTTGTAAAAAATGTCAGAGAGGATGTCTGAGGATTTTTGGGCTTGGGTAGCCAATGCTTCAGACATTTTTCCGTAGTCAATCGTCGTGTATTGGGTGTTGGTTCCCATAGCGATGATGGGTTCAGGGCGTACTTTTGTTTGTGCTTGGTCTTCGTAGACCACTTTGGGTTCTAGTACTTTTAGTTTTTCTACATCCCAAAGTTCAAGATAGGGGAAAAGCGCTTTAAACTCATGGAACCTATGTTGAATAAAGTGTACTTCTTTGTCTCCAACGCCTAGAGCCATCTTTTGATGTTTAAACATTATTTTATTTTCAAGAGCATACTGTAGACAAAACTTTTCTACCATCTTTGCAGTACGTTTAGTGATTTTAGCCTTTTCAAGGGTGTAGTTCGTCTCAATGTCGCCTATGTGAATGGTTTGTGAGTTGGAGCTTGCTTTAGAGTTAAGCGTAGATAAGGCTTCATACT
>DQSP01000088.1 GCA_015663215.1 Sulfurimonas sp. | reverse complement strand
GACTTTCCTAACTTCACAAAGTGTCTGAGGTCTACTTGAAGTAACATCAAAAAAAGCATCGCAGGAAGTAGGTTTATTTTTGCCTGTTTGTAGATGGCGTTTATCTCTGCGTTTGTATCAAAAAGCCCAAGAGATGCTAGTAGCATACTCGAAGCATATATAAAAACAACTGCAGGTATAAGTTTAAAAACTCGTAGGCTGGTTTTACTCTCTAGTAGATAAAAAAAAGTAACTAGGCTCGCTAAAGAAAAGAGGTATAAAAGGGGATTAGTTATCAAATTGTTGCTCTGTATTTTTTTTATAAGTGTATCATAAGTATATAATTTCAAGGGGCATTTATGAAAAAAATTACAACTGCATTTCTCGCAACACTTATATTGGGTAGTTCGCTCTTTAGTGCAACACTCTCAAAGAAAATAAAAAATGGCTCTTTAGTCGTCTACAACTCTAACTTAGGTTTAGTCCATGAAGAACGCGACTTAGAACTTAATACTGCTGATACAAGCATTATCTACAAAGGAGTTGCCAAAAGTGTTCAAACAGACTCTATAAATGTAGAAATATCTCCAAATGTCACACTCTACTCACAACAGTATAGGTTTGACTCACTCACACAAGCTAAACTTTTAGAAGCCCACATCGGGGAAAAAGTAGAAGTTCGACTACTCAAAAATAGAAATGAGTTTAAAATCATAACAGCAACCCTACTCTCTCATAGTGGACAAAAAGCACTTGTAAAAACTCTCGACTATAAGATCATTACAGTAAAGAGTGATGACATTATGTTTGAGCATATTCCTGAGACACTCATCACAAAACCCTCTCTTGTTTGGAACATAAAAACAAAAACAGACACAAAAACAACTATGAAACTTGACTATCTTATCTCTCAAATTAGTTTTAAAAGTAACTATATTTTAAATGTAGATGAAAAGAGTGCAAACCTTACAGGCTGGGTAAGTATAAACAACAGAAGTGGCAAGAAGTTTGAGTCAACTAAACTCTCTCTCTTAGCAGGAGATATACACAAAAAACAGATGAGACCTGAGCTACTTCGCAAAAATATGCGAGCTTTTGGTGCTATGAGCGATGCACCACAGGTAAAAGAGCAATCTTTTGAGGGTTATCATTTTTACACTATACCTTTTGATGTAACTCTTGCCAACAACGAGACAACACAGATAAAATTTGTGCAAGAAAACAACATTAGTATTGAGAGACTCTACTCTACAACTCTCAATAATCCACTCTATCAAAGAGGTGAGCAAAAAAGTGATGTAAGTCAGTTCATTGCGTTTAAGGGTCTTAGTATTCCTCTTCCTCAAGGTGACATCCGTATCTACTCACAACTTGATGGCAAAACTATACTTTTGGGTGAAAATAGCATAAAGCATACTCCTAAAAATAGTATTATAAAAATACAAACTGGTACAAACTTCGACCTCAAAGTGAGTCAAAAAACAACTAAACGCAGTGATAGAGATGGCTGGTTTAATGTTGATATGGAGTATACAATCATAAATAGTGCTGACACCAACAAAACAGTAGAAATCTTAGTACCATTTAACACACATAAAGATTCTAAAATCAAAACAGATGAAGCTTACACTTTTACTAAGGGAAATTCAGTTACCTTTAGCATAAATGTAGAAGCAAACACTACAAAAAAATTCAATGTAAATTATGAGAGTAAAAAATAATGGCAAAATATATAATACTAGATACAGAAACAACAGGTGTAAGTGATACAGATAGAGTTATACAACTAGGCTACATAGTTCTTGGTACAAATCCCATAGAGGTTCACAATGAGTTTAACTCTAGTGATATTCCCATAGGTTTTGGTGCAATGGAAGTTCACGGGATCACCCCTGACTTACTTGATGGTAAGCCTATCTGTACTGAAACTTCTGCTTATAAACGACTAGAAGAGTTAAATACAAACGATAACTATCTCATCATTCACAATGCGCCTTTTGATATTAAGATGCTTGAAAAAGAGGGTTTTAATCCTCAAATGAAAATCATAGATACTCTTAGAGTCGCCAAACATATACTGCCTGATGAAGAAGCACATAGACTGCAGTACTTTCGCTATAAAATGGATCTCTATAAAGAAGAAGAAAAAGAAGCAGCAGCTCTTGGTGTTGTTGTAAAAGCACATGATGCCATCGGTGATGTACTTGTGCTTAAACTACTACTTTCAAAACTTCGTGTTTTAGTGCAAGAGGCATATCCGAGTGAAAATCCAGTGGAGAAGATGGTAGACCTAACGAACACACCTATACTTGTAAAAACATTTCGTTTTGGAAAACACAAGGGAAAAGAGTTAGTCGAAGTGGCTCGAGAAGATGCTGGTTATCTCAGATGGATGCTTAGCTCTATGGAAAATCTAGATGATGATATGCGTTACTCTATAAACTCTGCACTAGCGCAATAAAGTTTTAGTCAGAAATAACTGCAAATGCAATAAACATAAGAAATGCTAAACTTCCACTTATAAGTGCATAAGGGAGTTGTGTTTTAACATGTGATATAAGCTCACAATCACTCGCCATCGACGATATGATAGTAGTATCCGAGATAGGCGAGCAGTGATCACCAAAAATTCCTCCACTTATAACTGCACCTAAACATAAAGCTATGTTAGCATCCATGCCAACTGCCATAGGAACAGCGATGGGTATCATAATGCTAAAAGTTCCCCATGAAGTACCAGTTGAGAAAGATATAACAGAGCTCAAAAGAAATATTATCGCAGCCAAAAAGTATACACTTACATTTTCACTTGCAAGTGTAGAGAGGTAGATACCAGTCTTTAACTCCCCTGTTACATTTCCCATAGCAAACGCGAAGACTAGTATAAAGGTGATGGGTATAAAAGACTTAGCACCTGAGTATGCAGTTTTACCCCAAGTGCTAAAAGACATATTTTTACTTCCTACATAGTAAAGTAATGTAAATAGAGTTGTTGTGAGCATAGTGTAAAAGATAGAAGAAGAGCCACTTCCTTTGAGTATCTCTCCATCTCCTGTAATGTATAAAAACACAAAAACAAGAATAACCATCATAGATACAGGCAGAAGCATCAGGTACATACTTTTTATATCTGTATTTACTTGTACTCGCGTTTGAGACTTATAGGATACATTTTTCATAGGACCGATGTTCACCCCAAAGTATATAAAGATAAATGTCACAGTCAATGCAAACATCGCATAAAAATTATACTTGAGCGAATTTATGAGCATCTGTGTCGCATCTTGTTCTATGTACCCTAAAGATATCTGTGTAGTTATAAGTCCTAAAAGTAATGCTCCATAGCCATTAAGAACGATAAGTGAGCCGATTGGTGCAGAGGTAGAGTCACATACAAAGGCTAGTTTCTCATGGGGGATTTTGTACTTATCACAGAGTGGTTTTCCCACTGCACCAGATACTAATGCCGTTATAGATGTCTCTATAAAGATAATAATACCGAGTATATAACTCAGCATCAAAGCCGAACGCTCTGACTTTACAAGAGAATGTCGGGTGAGAACAAAGTCTACAAAACCACTAACACCACCACTTTTTTCTATTAAAGCCATAACAGAGCCTGCTAGTACCACAAAGATTAGAGTTTTAAGTATCCAAGGTTTTTGCATTAAAGAACTAAAGAGAATAAAAAGTGCATTGAGAGAGTCTATGATGGCGAAGTCATTTAAAAAAAGCACTCCTAAAACCACTCCACTAAAGAGAGAAAGAATGACATTTTTACTATAGAGTGCTAGAGCTATTGCTAAGAGAGAGGGAAGAAGAGAGAGGGAAGTCGGTTCAAACATAAGTCCTAAAACTCAATGCTCATCAAAGACATACCACTACGACCAAATTTTTCTTTATAGAGTTCACACTCTTTTTGTTGTACTTTTTTAAAGCCCATTTTCTTATAAAAAAGTTCTGACTCTAAAGAACCGATTTCTATCATAGTTTGTGCTATTCTATAACCTTTTAAACGAGCCGTTAAAAGTGACTTCTGCATAAGTGCTTTTAAAACACCTACATCTATAAAGCCTTCAAGCTCTTCCATAAAATCAAATATAAGTGTTCTATTGTTAAGCTTGAAGTCACATAGAAACATAACTTCTAGTGCTGCATTTTGATCACTACAGCCTATCTCAGTAAGAGCTTTTATAAACACCTCTTTAGTTGAGATGCGTGGCTCATAGCTACACAGTGTTCCTACAGACTTTCCGTTTAGCTCTGCTATAAGAAAGTTGCTAAAATGACAATGGCTTTTCGCTTCTGTCTTTGTTAACTCTTCTAGTCTTTGTAAAATTATTTTATTATCATTTGTGCCAAAAAGGAGATCAAAGAGACCATCCTTTTTTCCTGCACGAGAACTTTGCAAAATCATCTGTGCTAAAAAAGCACTATCTTCAGCTTTTGCTTGTTTAATTTTAATACTCATAATATTTTTCCAAAATTAAATTTATAAAAAACGATACTTAAGCGTTTGTACTTAATAGTAATAGTACCATACTTTATGATAAAAAGTATCTTAATTTTAATAATATTTCCAATTTTCCTGTTTTCATCCCAACAAATCATCTTGGTTGTTGCTGATGATTTTAATACATCCAAGGCAAGACTAACATTTTATGAAGATAATAAAATACTACTGAGTACAGAAGTAAACCTTGGAACAAATGGACTAGGATGGGGTCTTGGAGAAGTACAACTCACCCAAAGAGATGATGAACCTCTTAAATATGAAGGCGATAGAAAAGCTCCTGCTGGAGTTTTTAAACTCACAAACATTTTTGGCTACTCACATCAAAATAATTATAAACTTCCCTATTTATATACTTCAAAAGAACTCATCTGTATTGATGACTCTTCATCAAACTTTTACAACCATATCATCCAAGAAAATGGAGATGAGAAAAGTTTTGAGTTTATGAAACGCAGTGACAAACAATACAAATACGGTGTAACAGTAGCACATAACAAAGAGGGAGAGTTTAGACGAGGTTCTTGTATCTTTTTACATATACAAAAAGATATAAATGCATCAACGGCAGGCTGTACTTCAATGGATGAAAGTAGTTTAAAAAAGATTATTTTATTACTTGATAAGAAGAAAAATCCTTTACTTATCCAGATTTCAAAACATTCCCTTAAAGAAGTTCAAATGCTATACCCTGATTTAAAGTATGTACCTTAAGCAAGAATAGAATATAATCCCAATCTATATTTTCCAATAAAGGTTCTTCATGTTTATCAATAAACTCAGTATACGAGTAAAACTTTTTTTAATTTTCATCATTCCAACACTTGCTCTTGTCTATCAGATAGGTACCTCTGTTATTGAAAAAAACCGTGTTGTTAATGAGGTATATGTCTTACAAGATGCCCTAGAATTATCTGTTAAGATGAGTAGTCTTGTTCATGAAACTCAAAAAGAACGTGGTGCTACAGCAGGTTTTCTTAGTTCTAAAGGTACTAAATTTGTAGATACACTCACTAATCAAAAATCCTCTACAAATACAAAATACCAAGAGTTGACAAATAAAATTAAAACTTACGACTTAGATACTCTTCCTCCTAAGTTTGTCTCCGAGTTACAAGAGGCACTACAAAAATATAATAGAATAAACAGTATTCGCATGCAAGTACAGTCCTTAAGTATCTCTAAAAAAGATGCTATTAAATACTACACAGGTATTAACACTTCATTTCTTGATGCCATAGCTCGCTTAGCAAATGAAGCGAGTATTGCAACTATAGTTAAAGAGCTTGATGCTTATGCAAACTTTTTATACTCTAAAGAGAGAGCAGGAATCGAGAGAGCTATAGGTAGTGCTATATTTAGTAGTGCACATGCTTCAAATACAGATAAAATAAAATTTAACTCTTTGATTGTCCAGCAGAGTAGCTTCTTAAAATCTTTTGAGATTTTATCAACACAAGAAAGTATAGAGGATTTTAAACAAACAGTTTCTGGTTCTATAGTCGATGATGTCAACAGAATGAGACAAGCTATTTTAAGCGAAAAAGAGGTTTCTGATTTTAACATAGAAGCTTCTTACTGGTTTTCAACAATAACTAAAAAAATTAATCTACTCAAAAATGTTGAAGATGCATTATCTGTACATCTAATTGAAAATATTAAAAGAATTCACAATGATGAATTTAATGCTCTCATATATTTACTCATTATAAATATTCTCCTAGTACTCATTTCTATTGTTATGGGATATATCATATCACTCAATATTATAAAAGCATTAACTGAAATGAGCCGTGTTTCAAATGACTTAGCAACAGGAAACCTTACCGGAGTTATAAATGTTAATACACAAGATGAGATAGGTCAAACTGCCGATGCTATGAACAACTTTATAAATAGAGTAGAAGAGACTATAAGTCAAGCAAAAAACTCTAGTGATGAGAATGTAGCAATCTCACACCAGCTCTCAACAACAGCAGTAACAGTTGGACAACATGTTGAAGAGTCTGTTGTTTTAGTATCAGAAGCGACTACTGAAACGTCTAATATCCTCACTACTATTATGAGTGCAATTGATGATGCTATAGAGAGCAAAAACGGAATACTCAAAGCAAATGAAACACTCAATGATGCCAAAGATGACATAATCAACCTCACAACAAAGG
>DQSP01000117.1 GCA_015663215.1 Sulfurimonas sp. | reverse complement strand
TAGCTTGATCACCTAAAGCATTTATATCTATAGGAACTTCACGTCGGAGTACTACTTTTAGGTCATTGTTTACACAAATACTCTCTAGTAAATCTAAATCTTTAGTATCTTTTGTAAAAACAGAAGCGATTGCAAACTGCTTTGAGAGTTCAACACCTTCATCTTGTGCTTTTTGCAACATAAACTCTGTTGGCATAGAAAGTAGTAGTCCACTTCCATCACCAGTTTTACCATCAGCGGCAACAGCTCCACGGTGCATCATACGCTCTAGTGCAGTTACAGCATCATCAAGAACCTTGTGTGATGCCTTGTTTTTGATGTTGGCAACAAGACCAAAACCACAGTTATCTTTAAATGATCGTAATAAATCATGATGTTTTGTCATCTTTACTCCTAAAATTGTTAAATTCTATTCAAACTTCTAATCATTTAAGTTGTTTTTAAAGCAACTTAGTATATTTAGAGATTAAGTATTTTATTATACAAAATAAAGGTTTAAAAAAGCATAAGAGTAGTAATATTTTAGAATTAAATTATAAACTATGTGTATTTAGGGAGCATTATTTGCAGGGTTACATCATAAATCTTAACAAAGTAAAAGAAGAAGACTTAATAGTAAGTATTTTATCTGATGGAAACTTAGAGACTCTTTATAGATTTTATGGAGCACGTCATGGGACTATCAACATTGGCTTTAAGATAGACTATGAGATAGAGCCATCTGCCAAAAGTACTATTGGTCGGCTTAAAGATGTTGTCCACATAGGCTACCCTTGGATAAATGACTATAAACTACTAAAGCTTTGGCAAGATTTTACAGGGCTTTTTTATAAACACTTAAAAGATGCAGAGGAGTTAGGTTCTTTTTACTTTGAACTTTTTGAAGATGCTTCTACGAGGTGGAGTAAACAAAATCCAAAAAGAGTTGCTGTTGAAGTCTATGTAAAACTCTTAGAACATGAGGGACGTTTGCATAAAGAACACTACTGCTTTTTATGTTCAAAAGAGATAATAGGTGATATTTCACTCATTCGAGCATTTCTACCAACACACTTTAACTGCACACATACTTACGGCATTAAACGCAGTGCTTTAGATGAACTCTATGAAAACAAATCCACACTTTTTTTAAGTGATAAAGAGGTCGACAGACTTTGGAATGTCCTGATGGAAGGCTTATAATGGCTGAACTTTTAAAAAATCTATACAACGAAGAGTACATAAATTTACTTTGTGAGAACATCATACATGAGTACCCTACTTTTAAAGACTCCTTATTTAAAGTAGCAGTTTTTAGCTCTGAGTGGGAAAGTTATGAACTCAAAGAGAGAATGCGACATATCGCTATCACTCTTGGAAACTTTTTACCACAAGAGTATGCCAAAGAGATAGCTCTTTTATGTTTAATATTTAAGAGAATGAACCACAATTATGGGCTTGAGAACATGATATTTCAAGACTTTGTAGAAGTGTATGGTTTAGATTCTTTTGATGTTTCCATGATGGCATTTGAAGTTTTTACAGTGAACTCCTCTTCTGAGTTCGCTATCAGAAAATTTATACTCAAGTATGAAGAAAAAACTATGATTCAAATGCTCTTGTGGGCGAAGTCTGAAAATGAGCATGTTCGGCGTTTAGCAAGTGAAGGCTCAAGATCGCGTTTACCTTGGGCTGTTGCTCTACCTGTGTTTAAAGAAGACCCTACTTCTGTTGTAGAAATTTTGGAACTCTTAAAAGATGATGTAAGTGCTTATGTCAGAAAAAGTGTAGCCAACAATCTCAATGATATTTCAAAAGACAATCCATAGTTTGTCAAAGAACTTACAAAAAGATGGCTTGGAGCTAGTAAAGAGAGAGATACACTTTTAAAACATGGCTGTCGAACACTACTCAAAGCAAGCGATAGTGAAGTTTTGGCTCTTTTTGGATTTACTAAACCGACAAACATTAGCTTAGAAAATTTTACCCATTCAGCTAATGTAACTATGGGTCAGGAGTTAGAGTTTTCCTTTGACATAAAAAGTACAGAGCCACTTGGAAAACTCCGTATTGAATTTATTATGGTTTTTTTGAGAAAAAACGCTAGACACAATCAAAAAGTATTTAAAGTTGCCGAAGGTACTTATGTAAAAAAGATAAAAAAAGTTTATAAGACTTACTCATTTAAGCCTATAAGCACCCGTGTTTACTATAGAGGAGAGCATAAGCTCTCCATACTTATAAACGGTGTTGTTTTTAAAGAAGTCTCTTTTATATTAGAGTAGTTATAAAACTACGAAGAGCAAGAAAGTCCTATGTTCTTATACTCTTCGGGTGTATCACCTGCAAAGTGTTCAAACTCTGGGAGTTCATCATAAGGGTGCGAAGCAATATGAAGTAGTTGTTCTACCATAGAGAAGTCACCTTTTTCTGCTAGGACTATTGCCTCTTGAAGCATATGATTTTTTAAGACATACTTCGGGTTTTCTTGTAACATCATCTCAGTTCTCTGAATAAAACTTGTCTTTTCTTCTTTGACTCTCTCATCATACATCTGTAACCATTTATCAACAGCTATCGGGTTCATTGATATGTCATAAAGAGCCTCTTTATTACCATCATAAACGCTAAGTGTTCTAAAAAAGAGGGTGTAGTCTACAAATGCATCATGCAGAGCAATCACAAGCTCCTCTACGAGTGTTGCATCTGTATCTAGTTCTTCTAATAAGCCAAGTTTTGCACACATTACTTTTATGTAAGCATTTGGATATAAAGATGCACCATACTCTTCTAGCTTTTTATCCATCTTATCTTTTGGTATGATTGGAGAGAGTGCTTTTGCAAGCATAGTCAGATTCCAGTAAGCAACATTTGGTTGTTCAGCATAACTATAACGCCCTACTGTATCTGAGCAGTTACAGATATACCCAAAGTTAAAGTCATCCATCATAGCAAAAGGTCCGTAGTCTATTGTAAGTCCTGCTATGGACATATTATCAGTGTTCATTACACCATGATTAAAGCCTATTCCTTGCCACTGAGCTATAAGTAGAGCCGTTTTATCTACAACTTCACAGAACATCTTCAAGAATCTATCATCATCTCCCTCTAGGTGAGGAAATGACTCTGCTATGACATACTCTGCTAACTCTTGGAGTTTATCATACTCACGATTATAGTAAAAGTACTCAAAAGTTCCAAAACGAATCCAAGATGATGACATTCGCATAACAACTGCTGCATTTTCTACCGCATTTCGGATGATTTTTGTTTTTGAGCCTATGATTGCCAGTGCTCTTGTTGTTGCTATGCCAAGATGAAACATAGATTCACTCATAAGGTACTCTCGTATAGAGGAGCGAATTGCAGCTCTTCCATCTGCAGAACGCGAGTAGAGAGTTTCTCCACTTCCCTTAGTCTGTAAGTTCCAGCCATTAAGTGTTCCAAGGTTAATAGCTCTTCCATCACCTAACCATGGGTTATAGTGTCCAAACTGATGCCCAGCATAAACCATAGCAAAAGGAGATACCCCTTTGGGGATAAAAGTACCATTGAGCAATGAAACTAAAAGTGGGTCATTCGCACTACTCTCATCAAGATCGATGAGTTTTGCTGCCTCTGGATTAAAGCTTATAAGGTAAGGTTCTTCTAGTGGGTCACTTTTAGTTTCATTATAAAATGCCTCACAAAGAGAGAGATAAGGGGTCTTTAGGTTCATAGTATCAATTGTCATAATGAAATACTACATTGATACTTTTAAACTGTAGCTTCTCTTTAGTAGTAGTTTTTAGAGTACTTAAAAGTTTAAGCTGGTTTTCTAGCAACAAGAGAAGCTACACGAGTATCTTCACCTCTTAAATTTACATCATTTCTTTCTTCATAATAAATGATATCAAGCCCGATAAAGGAGTGCAGTAGTTCATTTTTTCTAAGTAAAAACTCAGGATTAACAGGCTGTGTAAAATCTCCATGTGCTATAATAAATGTCTCAAATATCACTACCCCACCATCACGAAGAGCTTCTTTTATCTGAGGCATTAAACGCCGTGATAGAAAGTTGATGTTTACTATAAGGTCATACTTGTTTATCTCTAAGTTATATGTATCTAAATCAACCTCAAATTTCTTTATCTTTTTTGTATCTTTAATTTGTGAGAGTGCATAGTCGCTAATATCTACAGCATCAACAAAAAAGCCTTTCTCCTCTAAAAAATGAGTGTTGCGCCCTACTCCACATGCTATATCTAGTGCTACTCCGACTTCTACTTCATTTATATACTTTTCTAGAATAGGCTCTACATTATGTCGCATTGGTTTTTCTACATGGCGTTTGTTCCAGCGTTCTTTATCTTCTATCATATATAATGCTCTCTTTTTAACTACAACTATATAATAATTTATCTAATTTTCTTCTATTTAATTAACACTTTTTGGATATGATAGTACAAAACAAATACATAAGGGAAGATGTGCATATTACAGACCTTATTTACACAAATCTAAAAAGTATCATTAGATATGATAAAAAAAATATTTCATACCTTCTTTATTACTCTACTTTAGAAGCTACACTTCTTATGGTAAGTCCATTGACTGCTGCTTTTATTATTAACAGTGTTTTAGCACATGCTACTGTTTCCATTACTGTTTTAAGTTTTATTATTATTGTAGTTTTCATGATGATTGCACTTATACAAGTTCTAAAAGAGTATATGATTGAAAAATTTGAGCAAGGTATATTTGTTAAAAATGCCATTAATACATCAATACTAGCAATTGAGAATAGAGAATATCAACATAATGAAATTGACAAGTATATGAACTATTTTTTTGATGTAGTAGCCATTCAAAAACTTTTACCTGCGCTTTTTATGAATGCTTCAGGACTTATTATAAAAATTGTCGTGAGTCTTTTACTGCTTCTTATTTTTGATATTAACTTCTTTATACTTGCCGTTATTTTTATACTACTATTTTTAACTATTGCTTTAAGACTCGGTTGACATGGGCCTCGTTTAGCTATTAAACGCTCAGATGCTAAACACGAAGCGATTTACTTTATTCAAAACATCAGTGATGAAACTTCTTCTCCTGCTCATACATTAAATAAACTTAACACCCTTCTTATAAATTTTTTAGAAACAAGAAGAGATATGTTTAGCATTATTGCAAGACAACTCGCCGTTAGCTTTTTTATAGAGGGTCTTATTTTAAGTTCATTTTTTATTTTAGGTGGTTATCTTGTATTTGAGGGAACTATCCCTATTGGAGATTTTGTTGCGATTGAGATTATTATTCTTTCAGTCCTAAATGGTTTACGATCTTTTATGAAGCAGATAGACTACATCTACGACATGGTGGAAGGGTTTTATAAAATAGACAAACTCTCTCGTGCTTTAAAAAAGGCTGAGCATGTATAATTTTACAGTCCTTGAATCACTTGAGCAACACCCTATTGTAAAAAAGTTTCTTCTTATTACAGCGGCTATTATACTTGTTTTTTTTCTAATGCTTTTTTTACCTTGGCAGCAGACGGTAGCAGGTGAAGGTACACTTACAGCCCTTGATCCCATACAAAGAGATTATGAGATTGCTGCTACTATAAATGGGTTTATTGAAGAGATTTATGTCAAAGAGAATGAGTTTGTTAAAAAAGGAGATCCTCTTTTTAAGATGATAGACTTAGATGCACAGTACCAACAGAGCCTCTCTTCCATAAAAAAGCAAAGTAATCAAAAGTATGACAATGAAGTTATAAAATTAAAACACCTCAAAGAAAATCTTCAAAGTCTTTACCGTATCACACAAGTGACCCTCGAGATTTATGATAAAACAATAAATCAAGTTAAAAACTCACTTCAAGCCCTTAGTGCACAAAAACTAGCTATCTCCAACCAAAAAGAGATAGACCACATCAACTATACAAGGATTAAAGTACTTTATGAAGAAGGTATCGAGTCTAAACGCCAACTAGAACTTAGATATACCCAGTATCTTCAAACAGATGCACAGTTTCAAAAGATTTTGCTAGATATACAAAATGCTACTAGCGAACTCGCTATAACAAAACAAAAAAGAGAAAACTTCGAGCATAAAAATCGTGTGAAGATAAACTCATTTAAAAATGATATTTTAATTACTCAAAATCTACTTAACACCTTAAAACAAAACATCAAACGCGACACAATAAACCTCTCGCGTTATCAAAAACGTGAAGTACTTGCCAAGAGTGATGGTTATGTAGTTAGAATATATCTCAATGATAAAAACAGGCTCATAAAAAAAGGTGAAAACATTCTCTACTTTTCCCCTATTGTTACACAAAGAGCTATAAGAGTAAAAGTATCTGATTTTCATATGCCCCTTATAAAAGTAGGTCTTAAAACTCGTATCATCTTTTATGGATGGCCCTCTTTACAGATTTCTGGTTGGCCAAAGATTCAACATGGTACTTATGCTGGGGTAATTACTGCGATAGAACGTTCATCGTATCAAAAAGGTGCTTACTATGCCATCATTACCGAAGATCATGCAGATGGCGAATCACTCTGGCCTTCAAACGAACATCTAAAAATAGGAACACAAGCTAGTCTGTGGGTGCGGATATCGACTGTTCCTATTTGGTATGAGATATGGAGAATCCTCTCAGCACAGCCACCTAAGATGATTACCCCTGGAGAAAGTAAAAAGTAATGTTACGAATATCATCATTTCTTTTCTCGCCTCTACTACTCTTTTCTCAAACACTCTTTACTCAAGAGACTATACAAGAGTACTTAGTAGAGAGTAATCCCTACTACTATGCTAGCATTGCTAAAGAGGCAGTGAGTAGAGAAAGAGAAAATGTTTTTCAGTCTGTATTTGATACACAGTTTAATATGAAATACGATACTAAACGCTACCCAACTACTGAGGGAGATTATAGGCAAGTAGACCTCACTAAAGCTATTGGTAATGGTATGGAGTTTAGTGTAGCTTACCGTGATGCACAAGGTACGCAAGAGTATAACAACATCAAAACAGGCCAAGAGGGAGAAGTTTATACAAGTGTAAACATTCCTGTACTCTCGCTCATCAACAACACAAGTAAAAATGAGTTAGATTTACAAGTAGCACAGCTCAAAACAAAAGAGTTATCACAGGGCAGTAAAAAAAAGATTTTAAAACTTTATCTTCTCACTTCAAAAATCTACTTTGAACTGCTCCTCAACAGAAGTGTCTACCTAACAGAAAAAGATTTACTCAACAAAGCAAAACTAAACTATGAGTTTATTGCTAAAGAAGTGAGAGGTGGTAAACGTGCCAAAATTGCCCTCATAGATGTTCAAAGCCAGATCATAAATAGAAAACAAAGGCTTCTAAGTGCAGAAAATAGATACCAAAACCTAGAAAATACTTTTTTAAAGTATCTCAACATCTCAAAAGAGACTTTCTATAAACGATATACTCTTCCTAGTATAAAAATTGAAGAAGGCAAGGATGAGGAGCTATATCTTGGTGCACAGGAGATAGCTTTAAAAAATCGTCCTGAATTTCAAGAGATAGAGTACTTACTAGATAAGGTAGACCTACAATCACAATATAATGATATATCAAAGTACCCCAAGTTTGACATCAGACTCAATGGTGTATATGATCTAGCATATAAAGAGAATGGTTATAAAGTTGCTATGGCATTTAACTTTCCCTTAGAGAGAAGTGACTACAAAGGAAGAGATGAGAGCTATAAAAAAGAGAAGATTTTACTTCAAAACTCTAAACTTACTATTAAAAATGATATTCAAGTAAATATTAGAAATATCATACAAAAAGCATCCTTGCAGAAGCAAAATATTCAACTAGCAGATGAAGAGATATCTTTAGTAGAACAGTTAGAGAGTGCTGAGAGAAGAAGATATCAAGAAGGTCTGAGTTCTTTGCTGTTTGTTAATCAACGCGAGATTTTAAGCCTAAAAGCACAACAAAAACTTCTACACTACTACTTTGAGCTTCAATTACTGCACCTTCAGTTAAAGTATGAACTAGGCATACTTTTACAAAAGAGCTAACTTAACCTGCATTTATACTCATCATAACCAAACTCTTTGACAACTTCGACACTACCATCAAGTCGTTTAACAACTAGTGATGGAAGTTTTATGCCATTAAAAGTAGTGTTTTTAACAAAAGTATAATGTACCTGATCTTCAAAAATAATGGTATCACCAACTTCAAGCGCTACATCAAAAGAGTAGTCTCCCATTATGTCCCCTGCAAGACAAGTGTTACCACCTAAACGATAGGTATATTTTTTCTCTCCCGCCACACCTGCACCTCTTACTTCTGCTCGATAAGGCATAGACAAAGTGTCTGGCATATGTGCTTCTGCTGAAGTATCTAAGATTGCGATGTTCATTCCATTATGAAATAGATCTAAAACTGTAGCAACTAAGTATCCACTTTCCCAACCAACAGCTTCACCCGGTTCAAGATATACATCTATTTGGTATTTCAAACGAAATGCTTTGATAATACAAACTAATCTCTCAATATCATAACCTTTTTTAGTTATATGATGACCACCACCAAAGTTAATATATTTTAAATTTTTAAAATATTTACTAAAATCCCTCTCAAACGCTACTAAAACTTCTTCAAGAGCATCCACATTTTGCTCACACAAGGCATGAAAGTTAAGTCCATCTACCCTATTTAAGGTACTTTCATCTATGTTTTCTAGTGTAGTACCTAAACGCGAGTAGAGTCCACAAGGGTTATATATGTCTTTTGGAGAGGCTGAAACTTCGGGATTTATTCGTAAAGAAATATGAATATTTGGATTAATTTCTTTGGTTTTTAAAAGAAATCTGTCTAATTGATGTGGTGAGTTAAAAACTATGTGATTTGATAGTTTCACTATCTCTTCTAATTCTGATTCTTTAAATGCAGGGGAGTAAGTATGTATCTCTGCTTCACTATTGTACTTTAAAAATTCTTCTTTAGCAAGACGAGCTTCATGTAGTCCACTTGCACAACATCCATGCAAATACTTAGATACTAAAGCAAATGTAGAAAACATTGCAAAACCTTTGAGTGCTACAATAATTTTAGCACCACTTCGTTTTTGTACATCTGCAAGTATTTTTAAATTGTTTTCCAGTAGTCTTTCATCGCAAAGATAATAGGGAGTCTCTATATTATGCATAACTATGATTTGTCCTTTATATATATCTCTTTGAGTCCGATACAAATATTTTTAAAACTTAGGGTATCCAAGCCCATACTTAAAACTATTTCAGCTGCATCGTTAATTGACTCCTCTGTAAAAATATCTGTCACGTTAACTGCGGTTCGAACTACATCAAGAGCATCCACATAGTTGTCTCGTTTTGATGCTCCGTCATGTTCAAAGTCTAAAGCTTTAAGTGTATCAACATACAGTATGTCTAAATGCCAGTGCTCAAATAAAAGTCCACTAACATAGTATGATGATGTACCAAAAATAGCATTTTCATACTCTGGTATGTTTGATGCTTTTTTTAAGCCACTTATAAACTCTTTAATATTACCACTATGAACCACTTCTTGTGCAACAACTAATTTACCAGACTCCATAATCAAAGCAAGAGGAGCTAAAAACTGTGCATCTTGTAAGTTTACCTTTGAATACCACTGATTCATAAGAGCACTCTGCATATGACAGATATCATTGAATTTACTATTTGAGAGTCCATAGGGACGTAAGTTTGCTATTATTAATGACTCAATGGAGTAGCGAACAACTAAGCCATACACTGTTTGTGTACCAAATAGAGTTACCGCTTGAGAAATAGAATTAATCTGTTTAGAAAAACCATACAAAGGAGAGTTTATCATCTTAAGTATGTTAACAGTCAATGCTGCATCAGTCTCAATAGCTTTAACTAATTTTGCTATATTCACATTCTCAGCACCATCTTCATAGAGGCCTCTTACAATTTGTGTTGTATCTGAGAGAGGAGCTAATGCTTCTATATTGTTTACAATACTTCTAAAGTTCATTTTAAACCTCT
>DQSP01000073.1 GCA_015663215.1 Sulfurimonas sp. | reverse complement strand
ATGATGAAATAATATCTCATAATAATCTAAGTGAGGGAGAAAAACAACTACTTATAATTTTAGGATTAAAAGAGCTTTTATCTAGTGAAAATACTCTATTTCTCCTTGATGAACCTGATACATATTTACATCCAAAATGGCAAAAGAATTTTGTAAAAGAACTATTAGAATTTGATACTGACAATCAATTTATTACAACAACACATTCGCCTTTAATTTTAGGTTATTTAAAAAAGAAGTATGTAAGAATTATTAGAGATGGTAAAATTGATGAAGACACACATTACTCTTATGGTAGAGATATAAACTCAATTTTACTTGATTTAATGGATGTTACAAAAAGACCAAAAGTAGTTGAAGAAAAAATAACTGCACTTTTTACAGATTTAGAAAATGAGAATATTCAAGAAGCTAAAACTAAACTAGAAGAACTTAAAGAGTATTTTGGTGAAAATGATAAAGTGATTATTGAAGCAAATACTATTTTGTCGTTTTTAGAAGAATAATGAAATACATAAAAAAAGGTGCACAACCACCAGCATTAATTGCAATTCATAAAGATAAGACTAAAACATATAAAGATGTTTCAGACAACTTAAGTGTTACTCCAAATATAACGGTTAAAACTGATACATTAAAAGCACTTATAAGGGATCAAGGTTCTATTTGTTGTTATTGTATGCAAAAGATTTCTATTGATAACTTAACTTCTGCTTCACCTTTATATCCAACAATTGAACATTATATTGCTCAATCAACAGATGAAAGCAAAAGTAATAATTTAGATACAGATTATAAAAACATGTTAGTTACTTGTCATGGTAATGATAAGAAAGATTCTGAAAACAAGCATTGTGATAGCAGCAGAGGTTCAAAAAAATTTGAATTCTTAAATCCTTTAGATATATCTTGTGAAAGAGTTTTAGGCTATGCACAGGATGGTGGTGTTTTTTGCTTAGATAGTTCGAATAAGGTAGAGATAGATAATGATATTAGGGTTTTAAATTTAAATTTTCAAACATTAAAAGACAACAGAAAAAGTATTATTAATGGTGTAAAAAAAGCTATAAAATTTAGACGAAATCAACTAAAGTCAAAATGGAATAAAGAAGAATTCAAACAAAATGAATTAGCAAAATGTAAAGTATTATCAGATGGAATTTTTGAACCTTTTATTCAAGTTAAAATCTATGCACTTAAAAAATTCTAAACTATTGATATCTGACATAAGAACTTTATTGAAGATTTAGGTACAACAAATACGAGGAACGAATAATTTACCTAAAGGAAAATTACCGCTCACGACAACCGTTAAAATATAACTCATGAAAAATTAAATATTATTTGGGTATAATATAAGTAAGATAAATATTGAAAAAGCCACCCTTGCTGTGAAGCAAGTTCGGAAAGTTATGGATCTTAAACTCTAAGACCGCCAGACTGCCAGATGTATATTTACACCTTCCCCTTTTCTTTATCTATCATAATTTACATGTATACATATATTTCCTTATGTATCAACGGAGAAAATTATGAAAACTTCAGCCCTTATTTTCGCTACACTTTTAGCGACAAGTACAATGTATGCAGCAGATATCAACTCTTATGAAATTGCATTAACTAATGATAAAGTTAACTGCATAGATGTACCAAGTCTTAACTTACAGCTTAAAACCCAAGAGGAGAGTAGTTATAAGTTTATTATAAACTATGCGACTAGTCTATTCTCCAAAACTAAAGAACAAGACAGTGTTCAAAAACAACACTCTCTTCATCTCTCTCTTAATTATGAGTTTTGAGTAAGTTCTTCTAGTAGTTTTGTCTGTTTTTTTGCTTCTTTAAGTCGTTCTTTATTGACGCTAAAAGCATCAAGTAGCAAAACAAATAAAAGAGATGAAATAATGTAAAGAGTAGTACAAAAGATTGAAAAAGAGATTCCCCAGAGAATGGAGAATTTAAAAGTAAGAAAAGCACCGACAAGAACTATCGCCCACGATGCTCCTTGCAAAAAGCCTATGATACGATCATAAATATCTTTTTGCATCTCTATCAAAGAACCTAGTGCTCTTCAATAGTTACTGCACCACCAAGGTAAACATATGTAAGCATCATGAAGATGAAAGCTTGTAAGAATGCCATGAAAGTTAAAAGTGCAAATGGAATCATCGGTAAAATCCATGGAGCAAGCATCAGGATTACCATTAAGAACATATCATCACCTTTTACATTTCCAAAAAGACGGAAAGATAAAGATACTAAACGCGAGAAGTGAGATACGATTTCAATTGGGAACATTAACCAGTATAACCACCAAACAGGTCCTAAAAAGTGCTTAAAATATTTAACAACACCTTGACGACGAATACCTTCAAAGTTGTAGTAAACAAATACAACAAGTGCTAAAGTTAAAGGCATCTCTAAAAATGCTGTTGGAGCTTCAAAACCTGGAATAACACCAATTAAGTTAGCGATACCAACAAAAAGACCGATAGTTGCAACAAGTGGAAGGTAACGACGAGCAGGCTCTCTACCCATAACATCAGCACCCATCTGTAAAACACCACCGATATATGCTTCCATAAGGTTTTGAGTACCTTTTGGAACTAGTTGTAAGTTACTCATAGCAAATCTAACGAGTAAAAGAGCAATACCTGCTGAAAGCAGCATGTGTGTGATGTAGATAAATGTCTTGTCGTGTGTAACAAGTCCGAAAAATGTAAACAATTCTGGCATAGAATAGCTCCCTGTCTTAAAATAATTACGAGATTATAGTCAAACTTGCATTAAAAGATTATAAAATCTTTATTTCGCGAACTCTACCGCCCTACTCTCACGGATAACATTGACTTTAATTTCTCCTGGATACTGAACTCTTTTTTCTATCTCTTTAGCAATTTCTCTTGCCATCAGTATTGACTCATCATCATTGATAAGTGTCGCGTTTACTATAACTCTTACTTCACGCCCTGCATTTATAGCATAAGCCTGTTTGACACCACTATGAGAAGATGCTATCTCTTCTATCTCGGTAACTCGTTTTAAAAATGACTCTAAAACTTCACGTCTTGCTCCTGGACGAGCAGCCGAAAGTGCATCTGCGGCACAAACTGCACCACACTCTATAGAGTTTATCTCTTGCTGTCCATGGTGAGCATAGATGGCATTTATAACCACTTCATCTTCATTGTAACGGTTACATATCTCAGCACCTAAGTCAACATGATTTCCATCATGGTCGTGTGTGAGTGCTTTTCCGATATCATGAAGTAGACCTGCACGTTTCGCAAGTTTGGTATCTCCACCCATCTCTGCTGTCATTACACCTGCTAAATGCGCCACCTCAAGAGTATGTGCTAAAGCATTTTGACCATAACTAGCACGATAACGAAGTCGACCGATAAGACGCATCAAGTCTGGATGCATTACACCGATGTTCAACTCCGCCACAAGCTCTTCACCCTCAGCTAAAATTCTAGCTTCAAACTCATTGGTGACTTTTTCATATATCTCTTCAATTCGAGCAGGCTGAATACGCCCATCTTCGATGAGAACCTGTAATGTTTTTGTAGCAATAGCACGTCTATAAAGGTTAAAACTACTCACTGAAATCGAATTTGGTGTATCATCTATAATAATATCAACACCCAAAAGTGTTTCAAGAGCTTTAATATTTCGCCCCTCTTTACCAATAATACGACCTTTGAGTTCATCATTTTCTAAATGTATAAGGTTCGTTAAACGCTCACTTGCAAACTCGCCAGCAAAACGACTAGTAGCTTGAGCAAGGATAAAGTTTGCTTTTCTCTCACCCTCTTCTCTTGCTTCATTCTCATACTTTCGCACTATATGAGCTATATCACCTCGAGCCTTATACTCCACTTTTTTTAGTAGTAAAGTTTTTGCTTCTTCTTGAGTCATACCTGCACTATGCTCTATGACATGGAGTGCTTCATCTATCTTTTTTTCATATCTTTCTTGTAGTGATGTTAAAGATCTTTCATTTCTTTCTAAATTAACTTTTTTTGCTTTTATAGCAACCGAATCTTCTTGCAGTTTTTCTTCTTGTGTCTGCTTAAAACGCTTAAAACTCTGTTCTTGACGGATAAGAGCATCTTCACGTTGACTCATGTCTGCTTTAGCTCTCTGCTTCGCATTATCAAAGCTTTTTTGTGCTTCATGCTCAATCTCTAATGATTTTAGACGAGCACGCTCAAGCAGTGCTGATGCTTCGTTTTCTATAACATTAGCTTTAGCAACAGCTTGTTGCTTGTACACATCAAAATTTGCACTTGTTAATTTTTTGGAAATGTAAAACCCAACAACACCACTAACGATAGCAGTTCCGCCACCTAGTAGTATCTCGTTAAACATTATTTATTTCCTATTGTCTTCTTTGGTGTTATAAGAATATCACAAGCGATATCATAATCATCGCATAGCAACTCTTTTGTATAACATAACTCGATTTGTGTAAAAATTATATATGGTTTTTTTTGTAGTTTTTCAAAAAAACGATCATACATCCCTTTTCCAAAACCAACTCTTTGTAAATTTCCATCGACTCCAACTACTGGAACGATGGCAATATCAATTTTATTTATTTTTCTATTTGTATTACCTGCTTCGTAAATATTAAACTTTTTTCGTCGCAGAGGTAATCTAAATGGTACCATCTTAAAACTTTGCTCAACCATAAATGGAATGTAAATATCGTTGTTCTTACGTAATTTAGCTAAAGTTTTAAGAATATTTACTTCCATTGCAAGAGGGTAATAAAAAAGAATTTTCTGTCTTTTTTTACTTTTTAACAACATTAAGAGTTTTTTATTTACAAGTGATGTTTTATAGAGTCTATTGTGAACAGAACTATTTTTCAAAGTTTTTAAGCTATTTTTTCTAAAACTAGTTTTATTGAGAGTCATATTTAATCTTTTATCGCTATAATTTCTCCATATCTTACACAAATAAAACAAATTAAAGGTTTAAAATATTATGTCAAAAATTACTTTTCTCTCTTCTCTTATCGCGATGAGTCTGCTTTTAAGTGCTTGTTCTAACGATGATAGTGCTTTAGAAGAAGCAAACTCCCTACTCTCTACAAATGAATATACACTTACCAAACTTGATAAAACACAACTTACTGTGATAAAAAGTCCAACTGGTTTTCGTGTTAAAGAAGCTAAAAATAAAGTTATAATTTTGGATATTTTTGCCACATGGTGTCCTCCTTGCCAAGCAGAAGCTTCACATTTAAGTTCATTACAAAAAAAATATAAAGACTCTTTACTCATTATTGGTGTAACTATTGAAGACAATATCAAAGATGATAAACTTCAAGCATTTAGAACACAATATGATGCTAAATATGCACTTGTAAATTCAAACGAAAATTCTCGCTTGGTAGATGCTATAGTTAAAAAACTAAAAGTTGGAAGTAACTTTGGTATACCTTTGATGGCAATGTACAAAGATGGTGTGCTTGTCAACTATTATCAAGGTGCTGTTGAAGAAGAGTTTATAGAAAGTGACATAAAAAAAGCTTTAGGACTCTAAATGTTTGGCTTTATAAAAAAAGGTCTTAGTAAAACAGTAGCTGCTTTAAAAGTAGTAGTTCCAAAGAAAAAAGTCACTTTCACAAAAGAAGAACTAGAAGAGATTTTACTCGAAGCAGATGTTGAGTACGACTTAGTTGACATTATAATAAATGAAATCTATCAAGGTAAAGTTACGCGTGAGATACTCCGCTCAAAACTTCTAGCAACTCTTGCTCACACGAGATACATTGAACCAGAATTTACAGCTCCTTTTGTGGAACTAGTTGTAGGTGTAAATGGTGCTGGTAAAACGACTACTATTTCAAAACTCGCTTACAAGTATAAAGAAGAGGGGAAAAGTGTTATTTTAGGTGCTGGAGATACTTTTCGTGCTGCAGCCATAGAACAACTCACCCTCTGGTCAAAAAAACTAGACATTCCCATAGTTGCATCTAAACAAGGACACGACTCTTCAGCCGTAGCATACGACACAATAGACTCTGCAAAAAGTAAAAATATCGACCATGTTATCATCGACACAGCAGGACGACTCCATACTCAAACAAACCTAGCAAATGAGCTTATAAAGATAAATCGTATCTGTGACAAGTCACATACAGGAGCACCACACAGAACAGTTTTAGTTCTTGATGGAACACAGGGTAACTCTGCTATAGCTCAAGCAAAAGCTTTTAATGAAATGATAGGCATCGATGGTATCATCATCACAAAACTCGACGGTACAGCAAAAGGTGGAAGTATTTTCTCAATCGCTTATGCACTTGAACTCCCAATCATATATGTAGGTGTTGGTGAGCAACCGGAGGACTTGATTCCCTTTAATAAGTTTGAGTTTGTAGATGGCCTTTTAGATGCTCTTTTTGTAGAAGAGGAATAAAACTTTCACTTTAAATATGGCAAATTGCCATATTTCACAACTTTCATTCTATTTTACACTACTATACTCTTCATAAAACCAATACAAAGATAAAATCATGGCTAAAGCAAAAGTACTTTTTGAGTGTCAACACTGTGGACTTACAACTCCAAAATGGATGGGAAAGTGTACTAACTGTGGAGCATGGGATAGTTTTGTAGAACTTAACGAGCACCAACAAGAGGTGGTTAAACAGACAAAATCAACTTCTAAAGGTAAAAGTGCTAAAGCTATTAGAATAACAGATATTATTGAAGAGGAAATCTATCGTTTCTCTTCATTAGATACAGAACTAGACTCTGTACTTGGTGGAGGGATAGTTCCTGGTAGCCTTACTCTAATTGGAGGAAGTCCTGGTGTTGGTAAATCTACTCTACTCTTAAAAGTTGGATCAAACATCGCAAGTAGCGGTAAAAATGTACTCTATGTAACAGGAGAAGAGTCAGCAGGGCAAATTAAACTTCGAGCGAACCGTCTTAAGTCAAATGAAAAAAACCTTTATCTACTCAGCGAAATTCGATTAGAACAGATACTAGTTGAGTTGCAAGAACGTCATTATGATTTTTTGATTGTTGATTCTATTCAAACTATCTACTCAGAAAACATCACTTCAGCACCAGGAAGTGTCACTCAAGTGAGACAAATAACCTTTGAGCTAATGCGAATCGCAAAAGAGAGAGACATAGCCATCTTTATCATCGGGCATATAACTAAAGAAGGCTCTATCGCTGGTCCTCGTGTTTTAGAGCATATGGTAGATACTGTACTTTATTTCGAAGGGGATTCTTCTCAAGAGTTAAGAATTTTAAGAGGTTTTAAAAATCGTTTTGGTCCTACAAGCGAGATAGGAGTTTTTGAAATGAGAAGTGAAGGGCTTGTATCTGCCACAGATGTTGCCTCGCGTTTTTTTAACCGTGACTCAAAACAGAGTGGTTCAGCACTTACAGTTATCATGGAAGGAAGTCGTCCTATTATCCTAGAAGTTCAAGCATTAGTATCGGAGTCGCACACTCCAAACTCTAAACGCCAAGCCACAGGTTTTGATAATAACAGGCTTAATATGCTTCTCGCCCTTTTAGAGAGAAAACTTGAGATTCCACTCTCAGGATATGATGTATTTATAAACATAACTGGTGGCATCAAGATTACAGAAACTGCTGCCGACTTAGCCATACTTGCAGCCATTATCAGTAGTTTTCGTGACCGTGCCATCTCAAAAGAGACTATATTTATCGGTGAGGTTTCTCTTGTTGGTGATGTTAGAGAGGTATATGCACTCGATGTTAGACTCAAAGAAGCAAAAATGCAAAATATCACAAAAGCTTTAGTTGCTAAAAAACCACTCGAGAAGTCGCCTATAAAGACATTTATAGTCGATGAAGTAACAAAACTTTTAGAATGGTATTAAAATTTGTAATTAATTATAAATATTCGCTATACTACATTATTAATACATTCAAGGAAGAATAATGGCTGAAGAAGAAACAAAAGAAGAATCTGCACCGGTAGAAAAAAAATCTGGTAACATGTTGATGATAATCATCATAGTTGTGCTATTTTTGATAATCATAATAGGTGGTATCGTTGCATTTTTACTTATGGGCGATGATGAAGAGATGCCTTCTAATAACAATAAACAGGCACAAGAAAGAAGTGCTCCACAAAAAAGTAGTTCGAGAGGACCATCTGCACAATATGATAACTCTCGACAATTAAATGAAATTGGTATCTTATACCCACTTGATACTTTTACTGTTAACTTAAAAAGTGATGCAGGACGTCGTTACTTAAAAGTTACTATGAGTTTAGAACTTGAAGGTGAGGAGTTAAGTCTAGAACTAGATGCAAAGTCTCCAGTACTTCGTGATAGAATTATCAGAATTTTGACATCAAAAACTCTTGAAGAAATCTCTTCTAAAAAAGGGAAACAAAAAGTATCACAACAGATTATGGATACTTTAAATGCGATGATTAGTGATGGTACGATTCGTGGTATCTACTTTACAGAATTTGTTATTCAGTAATTCACTGCTTAGACGATGATAGGCATTGACCTCATAAAAACTTCTCGCATGGAGCGTTTGATGGAACGCTTTGGCGAGAAGGGACTTCTTAAGTTTCTCTCTGCAGAGGAACTCTTCCTTATAAAATCACATAAAACAGCAGCAGGATTTTGGGCTATTAAAGAAGCTTTTTCTAAAGCTTTAGGCACTGGAATAGGCAAGGACTGTTCGTTTCATGATATCCGTATTTATAAGACAGGTAAGGGTGCACCAAAGCTTTCGCTAAGTAAAAAGATTATTGATGAGTTTAAGATTGTGGATGTGAGTATCTCCATCACCCATGATGGAGAGTATGCAGTTGGAGTGGTAGCAGTAGAAGTTTTATCCTCCTCCAACAAAGTCAAGCAGTTCTAGTTTATCTCCATCGTTTAAACGATGAGTATCCCAACTGTTTTGTTTTACTATGTCCATATTTACGGCTGCAGCCATAACTTTTCCTTCAAGTTCTAAAACTTTTAGTAACTCTTCTATAGTGATATTTATATCGAAAGTCTTATCTTGACCATTTACAATTATATTCATTTTCTCTCTTTTTACACATAAAGTGTTCTATTTTTATAATTGTAGCCATATTAATTTAATAATAGCTAATCTTATTTATAAACTACTACAGTTTAGAGATGTACTCTGATAATGCTTTGATTTCATCATCACTGAGTTTATTTATTTGAGGTTTCATTACACCTTTCATACTACCACCATAACTTCCATCTTTGTAACCATTGATAGCAGCGGTTAGTTTCGTCACACTCCAACCCTTAATACTTTGAGACTTATTAAGTGCTTTTTTATCTCCATCTATTCCATGGCATGAACTACACTTAGCAAACAAAGCCTTGGCGTCTATACTCACTTTTTCTTCTACAATTTTTGGCTCTTCTAATACTTTATCTATTGCTACTACAGTTTTTTGTGCTACTTTTTTAGTTTTTTGAGTCACTTCTTCTGCTTTATTACTCACAGTTTGCACACTTTCTTGTGTCACTTTTTCAACACTTTTTGAAATCTTCACAGATTCTTCTTTAACAACTTTTGCAATTTTATCTATACTTTGAGTAATCTCTTTTCCTGCTTGTGCCTGAGTTGGTGTCTCCTCACTACATCCTATTAAAAGCAGAGTCACTGCTAGTGCTAAAACTATTTTCATATCAAACCTTTATTTAATTTATTTTGACTATTATACAACACTTTATTTAGATAAGTATCAAGTTTAAAGCGGAATATATACTTTATACTCGCTAATAATAACCAAAAATACAATAATGGCATCAATATAGTTTCAACTATAAAAATAGTTATAAGAGTGATGATGTTATTTGAAGCTGTATCTATTGAAGTTTCTAAAGAGTGCAATTTTTCTTCAATATTTAACTTCTCAAACACTGCATCATACTTAGAAGACAAACCACTAAAAAAACCATCTTCTTTTTGTTCTCTTGCTAAAGTCTGGTTTTGCTGGTTTAAACTATCAAGTTGTATTTTTGTTTCTTGGACTATTTTATTTGCTTGCTTGTACTCAACCTCTAATACACTAGTATGGATTAAGGATACAAACAGCATAAATATAATCGCACTAAAACGCAGTACAAGCAGTAATAAAAAACTTTTAAAGATAAAAGATGTAAAAGAGTGAATCTGTATCGTTTTACTCCACAAAAGAAAAAGCGATGCACTAATACTAACAGCAAATGCTACTTGCATGAAAATCGTAGCACTTAAAGTAAGTATAATTTTTTGAATCCCTATAGAAACTGTGGCTGCGAGCATTATCCAAGAAAAACGTTCTACCATGTCATTAAATGGATCAAGAACTTCCCCTACACTAAAGTTCAAGCCCACCCCAATAGGTGTAAAACTAAGCTCTGTTCCTTGGAGTAAAGAGATGACAGCATTAAGCCCTTTTGCTAAACCAAAAGAAACAAGAGCACGGTTAAAGGCTTCATCCTCAAGAGTAAGTGCATACTTGTCTACTTCAAAACTTAAACTCAGTACCAAAACTATAATTATAAATACGGTAACAAATACTTTCAAAAACACTCCTCTAATCCTATATAAATCTTTTTTAGCTATAATTGCGTATGAATTTTGAACCCTATCCATTTGAAAAACTAAACAATTTACTTAAAAACATTATACCAAACCCAAACTTGACTCCCTCTGTCCTTACTATAGGCGAGCCTCAGTTTGAGACACCTATGTTTATACAAAAATCACTCGCAGACAATGCACCTCTTTTAAAAAAATACCCTAAGACAGGTGGAGAGGTCAATCTTAGAGAAGCGATGAGAGGATTTGTCAAACGCCGCTTTAACACAGAGCTTAATGATTCACAAATTATTCCTTGTTTTGGAACTCGTGAGGTTTTATTTAACTTTCCTCAGTTTTTACTTTTTGATGTAAAAAATCCAGTTATGGCTTATACAAATCCATTTTATCAGATTTATGAGGGTGCAGCGATTGCTACTCGTTCTCGCGTTATTCATCTCAACCTTACGAAAGAAAACAACTTTAAACCAGAGATAAATGAAGAAGAATTAGCAGAATGTGACCTTGTCATATTAAACTTTCCTAGTAATCCAACTACGGCAGTTTTGAGCCTAGATGAACTTGGAGAGTGGGTAAAACTTGCACTTAAATATGGCTTCGTTCTTTTAAATGATGAATGTTATAGTGAAATATATGCGGACAAACCTGCACCTTCACTACTCGAAGCTGCAACTCATGTAGGAAACACCGCGTTTAAGAATGTTCTTGTCATAAACTCTATCTCTAAACGCTCATCTGCACCAGGACTGCGTTCTGGATTTATCGCAGGTGAT
>DQSP01000070.1 GCA_015663215.1 Sulfurimonas sp. | reverse complement strand
TATTGAGTCTAGATAACTTTTCTAGTTTACGTTCAATTATAGGATTTAAGCAGTCTAATGAAGTTATACTTAAATTTTCTAAGTATCTAAGTACTGTTGTTAGTGAAATGCATATAAGTATATATCACACTTTTGACAACCATTTTTTACTCACTGTTTCTAATGTTGAGTCAGTAGAAAAAGTCACAGAATTGGTCAATGATATACAATCAAAGTTGGCAACATTTTATAAAATGGAAGATGTTAATTTACATTTAACTGTTTCTTCAGGGATAGCCCTTTATCCAGATAGTGGTTCTACTAGAACATTACTAGATAATGCATATAAGGCTCTCAGTCAGGCTCAAGATGAAGGTGACAACAAGGTGTTAGTGTATAATTCAGTCAGTGCCAAGGGTAAGTTTGATGAACTTAGATTACACAATGACATGCAAGGTGCACTAACTAAAGGCGAGTTTGAAGTTTATTATCAACCTATTGTAAGAACAGATACTGAAGAGGTTGTTGCAGCTGAAGCTCTTATTCGCTGGATACATCCAGAGTTAGGATTTATACCACCTGATGTTTTTATTGGACTTATGGAAAAAACAGGATTTATTATAAAATTAGGACAGTATGTACTTGAAGAAGTGCTGAAGCAACAAAAACGTTGGGAATTGTTCAAATTTAAAAATATAGAAGTATCTATCAACGTCTCTATGGTTGAAATTGTGTCCGGTACATTTGTTGAACACGTAGATAAGCAATTAACCCATCACCAAGTACATCCTAAAAAGATTAAATTTGAAATTACTGAAGGTACGGCAATGATAGGTGAAGTACAAACAGAAAAGTATTTTCATCAATTAAAAAAATTGGGTGTAGGTATAGCACTAGATGATTTTGGGACAGGATATACTTCATTTACTTATCTGAAAAAATTTCCTGCGGATATTTTAAAAATTGATAAAACTCTCATAGATAATATTTTGACAAATGAAGAAGATCAGCGTATCGTACATGCTATGATAGAACTAGGTCATCATATGGGCATGAAGGTAGTTGTAGAGGGTATAGAGACGAAAAAAATGGTTGAAATGGTCACCGCTTATGGTGCAGATTATATACAAGGATATTATTTTTCAAAACCACTACCGGTATTTGAATTTCAAAAGTTACTTAGAGATGAGAAAGTAGAGAAGTAGAGGGCAAACTGTTGTCATCTACTTACAGTTCTTACAGCCTACACGCATCGCGTTGCTCCACCGTTTTGGTTTCGACCTTAAAAACATGAAACTATTCATGTTTTTTTACGGGTCTCACATCATACCTGGCATGCCTCCGCCCATTGGGGGCATGTCTGGTGCTTTTTCTTCCGGGATATCAGAGACAGTTGCTTCAGTGGTAAGCAGTAACGAAGCCACAGAAGTTGCATTTTGAAGTGCAACACGTTCTACTTTAAGTGGGTCTATGATTCCTGCTTCAAACATATCTACATACTCACCATTGGCTGCATTAAACCCTAAGTTTGTATCTGTGCTGTTAGCAATTTTGTCAGCAACAACACCTGCATCAAAACCTGCATTTTCAGCGATTTGTTTCATAGGTGCAAACATTGCTCTTAAGATTATGGCTGCTCCTACTGCTTCATCTTCTTTAAGGTCAAGAGTAACTGCTTGACTTGCTTTGATGAGTGCAGCTCCTCCACCTATGACGATACCTTCATCCACAGCGGCTTTTGTAGCAGAGAGTGCATCATCTACTCTATCTTTTTTCTCTTTCATTTCTGTTTCAGTAGCAGCACCAACTTTGATGACTGCAACCCCACCAGAAAGCTTAGCAAGACGCTCTTGAAGCTTCTCTTTGTCATAATCGCTAGAAGTTGACTCTATTTGTGTTTTTATCTCACCCACGCGTGCGACAACAGCTTCTTTGTCACCTTTACCATCTACGATGACTGTATTGTCTTTGTCTATCACCACGCGTCCGGCTTGACCAAGGTCAGTGAGTGTTGCTTTTTCCAAGGTAAGACCAAGCTCTTCAGTGATGAGTGTTGCACCTGTAAGTATAGCGATGTCCTTAAGCATCTCTTTTTTTCTATCGCCAAACCCTGGTGCTTTTACTGCAGTGATGTTCAGGACACCTTTGAGTTTATTGAGTACTAAGGTTGAAAGTGCTTCTCCTTCTATGTCATCTGCGATGATAAGAAGGGGTCTACCACTTTGCTGTACTTGTTCTAACATAGGTACTAAATCTTTCAAAGATGTCACTTTACTGTCTGTTAAAAGTATAATAGGTGTTTCCAGTTCACAGGTCATCTTTTCTGTATTTGTTACAAAATACGGAGAGATGTAGCCTCTGTCAAACTGCATACCTTCAACGACTTCTAAATCATCGTTGATTCCTTTGGCCTCTTCCACAGTGATGACACCATCTTTACCGACTTTGTCCATCGCTTCAGCGATAAGGTTTCCTATAGTTTCATCAGAGTTAGCAGAGATGGTAGCGACTTGGGCTATCTCTTTTTTATCTTTCACTTCTTCAGATATTTTTTTAAGTTCATCTATGATGGCAGCACTTGCTTTGTCCATACCTCGTTTTACTTCTATAGGATTGGCTCCAGCTGTAATATTTCTGAGACCTTCTTTAAATATGGCATGGGCCAGTACAGTAGCAGTTGTTGTTCCATCTCCAGCTTCATCTGCTGTGTTGGATGCTACTTCTTTTACCAGTTGGGCACCCATATTTTCTAGTGGGTCTTTTAGTTCTATCTCTCGTGCAACAGAGACACCATCTTTTGTGATATGCGGTGCTCCATATGATTTTTGTATAAGAACATTACGCCCTCTAGGACCCATAGTTACTTTGACTGCATTAGTGAGTTTAGTTACGCCTTCAAAAAGCCCAGATCTTGCTTTGTCTGAAAAAAATATTTCTTTTGCCATTTTAATTCCTTTAATAACATTTTAGTTTTATATAAAATAATATACATTTGTATATATGTATTACTTATATATTGAACCTAATGTTAAGTTCAATATAACCAATTTGTTCTTGAGATTATTTTATAAGCCCAAGAACCTCTTCACTCTTTAAAATAAGATAGTCTATACCTTCAATGGTTACTTCCATACCTGAGTAGTTAGCAAACACAACAGTATCATGTTCACTAATACCATCTTCTTTAGCATCAGGTCCAACTGAGATAACTTTTCCCTCAAGTGGTTTCTCTTTTGCAGTATCTGGAATGTACAGCCCAGAAGCGGTTTGGTTCGACTGTTCTTCACGTAGAACGAGTAGTCTGTCTTTTAATGGTTCAAATGCCATAGTAAATCCTTAATAATTTGTTATTGCATTGTAGTGATTTTTTACAAAAATGTCAATAAGTTACTAATAATTGTTTAATATATATGAGTCATATAGGCTAAACTATATCTTTTTTAACATATTTTACTCTTTTCCCCAAAAAACTATTGACAATAAAGCTATCTTTAGATAAAATTCCGTCTCTTCACAATAAGTGGTAAGGTAGCTCAGCTGGTTAGAGCGCTGGTCTCATAAGCCGGAGGTCGGGGGTTCAAGTCCCCCTCTTACTACCACTTT
>DQSP01000095.1 GCA_015663215.1 Sulfurimonas sp. | reverse complement strand
GATGCAGTTTTAATGGGGCTCTCACACTCTATGCCACTTACACTACTTATAGCCATGGCAACTCTCGCGTTTAATGCGAACTCTATAGACAAGCTTCATTACTATGCTTTTATCTTAGCGGCACTCTTTCAGGTTATAAGTGTTATGATTGTTATTAAAATTATTCATATCTATACGATAAAAAAAGAGTTAAAGGAAGCATAAATGAGCCGTTCAGTTTTACTACAACTTGCTCGTGAATCCATAGAAGAAGTATTTCATGCTAAGGTAAGCATTGATAGAACTGCCCTTTTAAAACGCCATCCCCTTTTAAACGAAAAAATCCAAACCACTATCAACCTTTTTATCAACAAAGAGTTCAAAGGTACTTATGCTACTCAAAATAGTAAAGAATCACTTATAAACAATATCATTCTTTGTGCTAAAAAAGCTGCGTTTGAAAATGAAACTACCATACTTACGACTTCAGAGTACCTTCACTGTGACATAGAACTTTTACTAGATACACCAGAGGGGCAGATATCTGAGTGTGATACTGCTATTATAGGTAATGCCTTAAAAGCCTAGCTAATTTTTAATACTAAAAGGAGTTTTTATGAAACGTTATAAATGTCCTACATGTGACTATATCTACGACCCTGCCCTTGGAGACCCTGAAGCAGATATTCCTGAGGGAACTGCTTTTGAAGATTTACCAGAGGAGTGGGTTTGTCCTGATTGTGGAGAAGAAAAAGCAGAGTTTGAAGCCATTGATGAAGAGTAATGCCTAGAATTGACACTAGAAAATTTTATTTGAGTGCTATAAAAAAACATGGAGTAAGTGCAAAAGGAGTAAATTGGTTATCTAAAGAGAATCAAGAACTACGATTTAAAGAGATATTACAACTACTTCCTTATGTCTTAAATGAGTACTCATTAGGGGATGCAGGGTGCGGTTTTGGGGATTTTTATTCTTATCTTATAAAAAACAATAGACAACTAAAAAACTATCTTGGTATTGATGCACACATTGAGATAGTCGAACTTGCTTCTGCAAATAGAGAAGTTGAGATACTTCATTTAGATATTTGTAAAGAGTCGGTGCCTATCAAAGACTACTATGTTTGTAGTGGTGCGTTAAATATCTTAACATATTTTGAAACACATCTTTTTATACAAAACTGCTATAACTCTTCAAGAAAAGCTTTTATTTTTAATACTTTATACGGGGATAAAGAGAGTGAAACATATAACTATCTTCAAAAAGATTTTATTGAATCTATTGCTAAAAAATTAAATGTGAAAAAAGTGATTTATAAAGAAGGGTATTTGGAGAGTGATATTACGGTTATGTTTGTAAAGAAGTAGTGCTAAATCCCGAAGGACTTAGACTACTTAGCTAATGCTGCTTTAGAAGCGTCTGCAACTGCACTGAATGCTGCTGCATCGTTCATTGCCATATCAGCAAGAATTTTACGGTCAAGTTCGATACCTGATTTATGTACACCATTCATGAAAGTTGAATAGTTCATTCCATTTAAACGAGCCGCTGCATTGATACGGATGATCCATAGTTTACGGAACTCACGTTTTTTCTGCTTACGGTCACGGAATGCATAATAAAGTGAACGTTCTATTTGCTCTTTGGCTTTACGGAAGTGCTTACGACGACCACTATAAAAACCCTTCGCTAATTTTAATATCTTTTTGTGTCTTCTTCTACGAACAACACCAGTTTTAACTCTTGGCATATCTTTCCTTTTCTTTACCCGCTCATTATTTTCACTAAAAGCTGAACAAAGTCCATCTCTTAGGTATGGACACTATGTCCCTACAACCCCCTAAAGGCATCTTACTTTAATGATGAAGGTGCCACTACTTTGGTGGTCTTGCCCAATTTATTTAAAAATTGGAGATGTAATGAATAACTAATTATTAGTTAATCATAGCCTTAATATTAGCAGCATCAGATTTTGCAACTGTTGCTGGTTGATTTTGATCACGACGAGTTTGGGCGTCTTGTTTTGTTAAAATATGGCTTCTAAACGCTTTACCACGTTTAATTTGACCATTTTTCTTAACTTTAAAACGCTTAACAGCGCCTTTTACCGATTTCATTTTTGGCATCGATAATCCTTTAAGTAAAATTCTTGCATCTGTACTTGTAAACAGAATTAAGAGCAGGATTATACCCAAAAATTTCTAAATATTTGCTATAATCCATTTATGAATTCAATAAAACATATAAATAATGCCCTCAAAGAACTCGATGACGAAGTCCAAACTATACTTTTAAACTGGGATATTCCTCTCAATGAAAAAGACAATCTTATGCTTCCAATTTTACAACAAAAAAGAGTTTTATCACAAACTTTAGAAGACTTAACCTATCTAAAAGACAATCCTCCAAGTCCAAATCAACCTTGTGGTATCTCTAAATTTCGAGAGGATTAAGCTTTAAAAGTATCTCTGTAGTATCTTCAAAAAGAAGATGCACTAGATATAAACCTTTCATAGCATCTGTAGATTTATACACACGAAATATTTTCACTTTCCCTAACTCTTCAACTACAAACTCACTATCAGCTACTAAAGGGAACTCACGAAGAGGTTTTAAAGACTCTATACGAAATAGCCTTTTATCTTTAACAATATAACCTACATAAGGGTTTGTCCTTTCATATAAAGAGTGCGAAGTTTGCAAAAAAGCTATGTCTATTTTTGTATCTTGATTTAATATATTAATACTCAGTGCTCTTGTAAAATCATTAATAATAGTTTTTTTTATCTTTTGTATCTTAGATATTTTTTGCACTTCTTCGCTTAGTAAAGTGTTTGAACGGTTAAGATTTGCATAGCTTTGATATAAAAAAAGCATTAATATGCTTAAAATAACTATGGATATCAAAAGTTCTATGAGTGTGAAAGCTGATTTTTTCATTGTAATTTTACTCGTATAAGTTGTGTTGTGAATTCGCTTGTCTTTAAGCTTGTTTTTCCTATCTCAAGGACTAAAGTGCTATTACTAGTTTCATCAGGATCAGAAGACTCATCTAACTCGCTCGTATCTATAGTCGTAAGCTCTTCATAGTCTATCTCTACTTTCATAGATTTTAAACGCCGACGCAAGTCATTTTCTAATTCAAACTCATCTACAAGTCTTTTCATATCAATTTTTGATGATTCAAAACTATACTTATCTGAAGTAGAGAGTAAAAAAGAGCTGTACTGATTTGTTTTCATCATCTCTTTTATAGCAAAGAATTTATGAGTTGTGTTTCCTTGCATCTGTAAAAGGGCTGCTATAACTACTGAAACTATGACAACTGCCACCATAACTTCAACAAGTGTAAAAGCACTGCGTTTATGCATGACCTAAACCGATACGTATCGCTTCATCAAGTGAAGTTTCTCCATCAAGTAGCATTTGTGAGAGTTGCATAGAGATAGTTTGAAGTCCATCTGCTTCGAGTTGTGTTTTGATAGTGTGCTCATCTGTTGTAGTTTTGAGTAACTCTTTTATGGAGTCATTCATCACAAGTAACTCTCCGATAGAACGACGTCCTGAGTAGCCTGAGTAGTTACAAGCCTTACATCCAACAGACTTAAAGATAACTGCATCTTTAGCAATGTTATAATCCTCAGCAAAATTCTCTGCTAACTCATCTTCTTCTTTACACTCATGACAAATAACACGTACTAAACGCTGTGCTAAAATCCCTAAAAGTGAAGAACTAATCAAAAATGGCTCAACATTCATATCTGCTAAACGCGAGATAGTTGCAGCGGCTGAGTTCGTGTGCAGAGTTGAAAAAACTAAGTGACCCGTAAGTGCTGCACGAACAGAAATAGCCGCAGTCTCTTCATCTCGAATCTCTCCAATCATAATAACATCAGGATCTTGACGGAGGATAGAACGCAAAGCTGAAGCAAAGGTAAGTCCTACTTTTTCATTGACTTGAATCTGTGCAATGTTATCACTTTTATACTCAACTGGGTCTTCAACTGTTATAAGATTTTTATGCGGTTCTTCAACTTCTCGTAAAAAAGAGTGTAGAGAAGTTGTTTTACCTGAACCTGTAGGTCCAGTTACTAAGATAATTCCATGTGATGAACGTAGTAATTTTTGCATCGTATCTATAAGTGAGTTATCAAAGCCAAGTTCGTTTATTTGAGGGATTTGAGAGCTTTGCATCAGTAAACGCATAACAACACGTTCGCCATAAAATGTGGGTAAAATAGAGACACGAATGTCGAGTACTTCTCCTGCTATCTTTATCTGTGTTCGACCATCCTGAGGGATACGTTTCTCTGATATGTCTAAGTTAGATATAACTTTTATACGACTGACTATAAGACTTACAACTTTTTTATCTAGATCTGCATTTTTTGTGAGCATTCCATCTACACGAAAACGCACCTCGCCTTTTTTTTCTTGTACTTCGATGTGAATATCACTCGCTTTCTTTTTTACAGCCTGATAAAAAAGAGCATTTACAAACTTGATAATAGGAGCAGACTCTTCACTTGTGAGAATGTCACTTGAGGTACGAAGAAAGTCAGTAAGTGAGATGTCTTCTTCGCTCTCTTCACCCTCTTCTTCTTGCATAGTTTCTATGGCTTTGTCAGTTCGAAGTTCTAAAAATCTGTTAAAAAGTCTCTCATAAGACTCCTCAGTAAGTAAACAAAGAGGGTATTCATTTTGCAGTTTTGTGTAGTAGTTACTCGCACTAGCATAGGACTCTTTTGAAGTAAACGCAGTGACTATACCCTCATACTCACTAAAAAGAAGGGCATTTTTTACACTTATGTCAGTATCCAATTCCTCTGGTTCATAGACTTCTAGTTTAAGATTATGGAGGGGGTCTTGATTTAACATCTATTTTTTCGCTTCATCTTTATCATGAAGAGTATTAAGTCTATCTTCTTCTACTTCATTGTACTTTACTTCGTGTACATTACCTGCTTTAGCTTTTTTCTCTAAATTATCAAAAACTTTCACATTGTACTCTTGTTGGATTTTAGCAAGCAGTCCTAAATCAGCTTGGAGTTGTGAGAGTTTCTCACTTTTGTCTATGATGTAAGGTGTTAGCATAACTATGAGGTTATCTTGTTCTATCGTTGTAGTTGTTGATGAAAATAGATATTCACCTAACCATGGAATGTCACCTAAAAGTGGAACTTTACTGACAGAAGTTCTATCATATACTTTGACTAAACCACCGATGATTATACTCTCACCATGACGAAGAATTGCTTGAGTTTTTACCTCTTGTTTTGATGTAACTGGTTGTCCTGTTGCATTATTACTACCATCATCAACTAAATTTTCTAAAATAGCTTCAGCATCTAGTGTTACCTTGTCTTTTGAAGAGACACGTGGTTTTATTTTAAGTGTTAGACCTACATCTTCACGTTTAAAACTACTTGTAACTCCATTAAGTCCTGAGGTTGTGGTGACTGATCCTGTTGAAATCGAAATTGTTCTACCAACATAGATAGATGACTCTTTATTATTTACACAAAGTATAGAAGGATTTGAGATAGATTTTGCTGCACCATTTGTTTCAAGAAAATCAAGTGTTGCACCTAGAGCAAAACCACTTGTCGCACCTGAACCCACT